>PSRF01000098.1 GCA_003175865.1 Blastocatellia bacterium | reverse complement strand
AGCGATGCGTTATCCGCGCGGTAACGGAGTTGGCGTGTCCGTCGACCGAGAACCAGAGTTGCTTGAAATTGGTAAGGGGGAAATTCTTTGCGATGGGGGCGAGATCGCCATTGTCGCCTATGGCTCGATGGTCCCCCCGTCGCTCGCAGCCGCTGAACATTTGGCCAAAGAACAGATCGAAACGACGGTTGTGAATGCTCGCTTTGTTAAGCCCCTTGATGCGCCTTTGCTGCTCGCACTGGCGCGAACAAAACGTTTGATCGTGACTGTCGAAGAAGCCTATCTCGCGGGAGGCTTTGGTTCTGCAGTACTGGAGTTGTTGGAGGAAAACGGTTTGCAGGACAAGGTTCGTGTTGTCCGAATGGGAATTCCCGATCGTCTAATCACGCACGGTGATGCCAAACTGTTGTTGGCCAAATACGGACTTGATGCTGACGGCATTTATAACCGTGTCAAGGAAAGCATCGACGTGCTTGATGAGCGCCGCACAAAGCCGCAGCGCGTAATCACCTAAATATTGCAGACTGCTTACATTCGCGCCCGTTTATCTTGATTCGTCTCAGATGAACGGGCGCGTTAGTTTCATACACGATATGGGCGGTCTCGTTCCGCTGTTCGGTTCCTCTTATCCTTGCCAACCTCACTGATCCGGCACCAAAAGCAGACACTTGGACGCGGGAATCCTTGGCCTCCTGATTGCAATATCCATTCGGGGTATCCCGGCTTCACGTAGAGCACAATTAATATGCAACGAGAACAAACATTGGAAGATAACCATGTCGAAACCCCGCATTTCGATGATGAACAGACGCTGCTCAGTGCTCAGCCCGTTGTGCCGCTCAACAAAATTCGACGCAATCTGCCCTCAAGACGACAGTGGTTCCTGGGAGGAGCCCTGTTAGTTGCAGTCGGTCTTGGCGCCGGAGCGGCTTTGTTGTTGGTGCATTTGCGACGTCCCGCTATGGTTCAATCAACTGCGGTGGTGCCATCGTCACAAAGCGAATCTGGCGACAATGATGCATCCGTGGCGTCGGCTCACGACAATTCGGGCAACAAGACAGACGAATCGGACGAGACAGCAAACATCAACGAGGACCAAAAAGCCACACACAAGCACTCCGCGCGAGTTCGGCCGAAGATAAGCCCCTCGGTTCAGGTTCAAAACACGGATGACGATAACAACGCGCCTGTTCTTGTCGATCAATGGCAAGAACGACGATCAAGACGAGTCACGCGTATGGACAAACGAAACGGAAACCACCATCAGCGCGACTTGTTCCGTATTCGGGATATTTTTGAAGGCGAGAGACCCTAAATGAGTCCAAAGTCGAACGTCCAACGTGGAAAGCCGGCTAGACTCAGAGATCAAACTGCTTTGTATTGAATTTACAATATTCGTCTTGTGATCAACATGTTGACTGATTCTTAAACGGATGGCATTATCCCACGCAAGCGAGTGAGTCTTCTCCAGACTAGTAATTTCGCTTGCCCCGTTTAAGCTCACATTACGTTTAATTCCCCGACGTTCTTAAACGGTTCAGTATTTCGCGCGATGCGGCGCGAGGAAATGGTGAATCTCTATGAGTAGACAGGTGTTTCGGGAGCGGGAGTGTATTCACCGAGACGAGGGTGCCGGTGGCGAATTTTACAATGGCGTTTTTTATATTCAGGCTCTGCAGCGACTCCGTGTCGACCACGCAGTCGAAGTTGCTGCTAGAGTCAGTTCGTTTTTTTGGTCTGATGCCCCACACATTGTGGTATGGCTTTGCGAAGCGTGTGCTGGCGATCTGCGATTGAGAGACACGCCTCGCGCTCTGACGCAATCGGTGCGGCGTCAGGCATGAAACTCAAGAATACCTGAGTTTTTCTCTTGCCGACCTCTAGACAACGTCAACAATAAAATTAAATTCCTGCCTCTGCGCTGCTCCTTGGAGTGCGGCGCCCGGATCCCCGCACTCCAAAGTTATGTTGTAATGTGTCTGTCGCACAATGAGGCGAGAGCGCATCGACAAACTGCTGGTGGATAAAGGGCTGGCAGCATCACGAACCAAAGCGCAAGCGATGGTCATGGCTGGAGTTGTGCTCGTAAACGAGCAACGAGTTGAGAAATCTTCCGAACTTTTTCCTCCTGAGTCTCACGTTCGTGTCAAACACGCAGACGATCCGACTTCGCGTTACGTAGGTCGCGGTGGATTGAAATTGGAAGCCGCGCTGAGGGAATTCCAAGTCGAGGTCGAGGGCTTAGTCTGCCTGGATGTTGGTGCGTCAACTGGCGGCTTTACCCATTGCATATTGCAGCATGGTGCTGCGAGCATTGTGGCAATCGATGTTGGACATAACCAGATCGACTGGCGTTTGAGACAAGATCAACGAGTCGAGGTGCGCGAAGGCGTGAATGCGCGCTATTTGACTGCGGCAGATTTTGACTGTCAGTTTGATCTGATCGTTGTTGATGTATCGTTTATCTCACTAACTAAGATTCTCGGCGCGCTGGTGCTCTTGTTAAAGAACGACGGACGCGTCATCGCGTTGATCAAGCCACAGTTTGAAGTTGGACGTAGCGAAGTCGGCAGCGGCGGAATTGTGCGCGACGCTGAAAAGCGCGAGCGAATCGTTGGTGAGGTCAATGCATTTGCACAGAGTGTTGGATTGAATGTGCAACGTGTAATTGAATCACCGATTCACGGCGCTGAAGGAAATGTTGAATTCCTGGCACTGTATCTGAAAGCTGATAAAAGCTAACTAGCTCGTTTAGTCAAATGCCACTGCTTAGTGCAGTGGATCCTTAACGTTCGCCAGCTACAAAAAGCTCATTTAATATCCATTTTCACTTCGTTGACACCCCAGACCACCGTCCGTATTATCCGGTCTGTTTTGGTCTTTGGAGTGTGCTGACTCTGTAGCGCTTTGCTAGTCATACTGATTGACAACGCCGGAACTAAAAGCGCTGACAGAGTCAGCGCACTCCAAAAGGTTTCAAAAAGGCATTTAACGCGCGAACATTGCACCCCTTGAAATGAAGGCTCGCCGTTGCGCGGCCTAACTCTTTTCTGACAAGCTCTTCAATCAGTATGTCGACCATTAAGCGGATCGGGATAGTACTCAAACCGCATCAGCCGGATGCTCTGCAGAAAATCTGCGAGCTTGCTGAATGGCTGGCGAAACGCAATATCGAACTAATTGGTGGTCCAGAGATTGAACGCGAGCGGATCGAACACCAGACCGGCTGTCGCATTTTCGAAATAGAGCCGGACAAACTCGCAAGCCAGGCTGATCTGATCATCGTCCTCGGTGGTGATGGCACAATGATCGCCACGGCGCGCATGTTGGGTGATGAAGGAACGCCCGTAATGGGAATCAACTTCGGCGGTCTTGGTTATCTAGCCGAATTTCGCATCGAAGAACTTTTTACCGGGCTCGAATTAGTTCTCGCTGGTGATTATCGTTTGGATCCGCGAGTGATGCTGTCAGTCGAACTGCTTAGAGACAACCAAACAGTCACAAGAAATCGAGTACTCAACGACGTTGTTATCAACAAGTCAGCGCTTGCCCGAATCATTGAGATTGAAGCCGAGTTAAATAGGCAGTTCGTTAACTCGTTTCGTGCTGACGGCCTTATCATCGCCACTCCAACGGGATCGACTGCTTACAATCTCTCTGCGGGTGGTCCGATTGTGTACCCGTCTATGAACGCGATCGTCCTCACTCCGATCTGCCCGTTTACTCTATCGAATAGGCCGATTGTTGTTCCCGATGACGCCGTTATCGAATTGAAATTAAAAACAGACAATGAAGATGTGTCGCTGACGCTGGACGGACAGGTAGGTCATCCGTTAGCCATCGGTGATCGGGTTGTGATTCGCAAGAGCCGCTCAGCTTTCAATCTTATTCAACCTGCTAACAGAAACTACTTTGATGTTTTAAGAGATAAGTTGCGCTGGGGCAGATAACAAAGCCTCAGCTCCAACTCAAGCAGTGCAATCTATGGCAAATCTTACAGTCGCTACTCCACCCGAAAAACGTCCCTGGTACAAACCATCACTGACCACACAAATCCTAATTGGTCTAGTACTCGGTGGTGTACTCGGTTATGTCAGTCCTGGATGGGGAAACAAAGTATTTTTCCTCCGCGACATCTTCCTCAACATGATCAAGTCGATCATTGCTCCACTGGTTTTCTCAACCCTGGTCATCGGGATTGCAGGCGGCGGCGATTTGAAGAAGGTTGGACGGATGGGCGTGAAGGCGTTGCTTTATTTTGAGATCGTTACAACGATTGCGCTGTTCATTGGACTTGCGATTGTGAATCTCACGCAACCTGGGAAGGGTGTTTCGCTGGTCGCAAACTCGAGCGAAGTTGCCAACCTGGCCCAGAACCATCCAAAGACACTAGTTGAAACAATCGTTCACATTTTTCCTGCCAGCGTTGTGGATTCGATGGTTCGTGGTGATGTGCTGCAGATTGTCGCCTTCTCAGTCTTGTTTGCGATGGCAGTGTCGGCGATGCGTGAAAAAGGGAAACCAGTTCTGGAGTTCTGCGACAGCCTTTCGCAGGTGATGTTCAAGTTCACAGGCTACGTCATGATGTTTGCTCCAATTGGAGTCGGCGCCGCCATGGCCCACACCGTTGGAACTAAAGGGCTGGGCGTTCTTTGGAATCTGTTCAAGTTGATCGGATCGCTTTACCTCGCATTATTCATCTTTGTTGTTGTGGTTTTGGGAGCAGTTGCTTTGATTGCGCGAATACCAATCCGCAAATTTCTCAAAGCCGTGCGTGAACCATTCGTCATTGCATTCGCGACGACAAGCAGCGAATCGGCTTTGCCGAAGGCAATGGAGGTGATGGAGCGACTCGGTGTTCCGCCACGAATTGTCGGATTCGTGATGCCGACTGGTTACAGCTTCAATCTTGATGGGACCACGTTGTACCTGGCGATGGCTTCTGTGTTTGTCGCACAAGCTGCGGAAGCAACAACGGGACAACACATGGGATTTGGACGGCAGGTCGTAATGATGTTGACCTTGATAGTGACATCAAAAGGAGTTGCCGCAGTACCGCGCGCAGCACTCGTGATCCTGCTGGCAACTCTTGCGACTTTCAATCTCCCAATTGAAGGCGTGGCCGTCATCTTTGGCATCGACGAATTAATGGATATGGGGCGTACATCCGTGAATGTGTTAGGCAACTGCATGGCAACTGCGATAATTGCGCGTTGGGAAGGCGAGTTTGATGACGAACGCGCGAAGATTTTTGGAACTCCAGCCGAGCGGAGCCTCGATCTGAAAGAAGGTGAACCCGCCTTTGCTGCTGCAGCTGCAGAAGGTGATTAATTGTAGGGGTCGGCACT
>PSRF01000338.1 GCA_003175865.1 Blastocatellia bacterium | reverse complement strand
ACTGACATCGCATTCAATCGAGCACCTGTCGGCGTCGTGTGAGTGTGATCAGTAAGAAAAACTTCTTTGCCCACGCGCTCCAATCCAATCGTCTCAAGTTGTCTCGCAGAGATTTCATTCAAGTCGATGAAGAACGCACCCGTGGATTTCGCAATCGACTCCGCCCAACCACCGTAAGTGTCCTTCACTCGCTCAACTTTTCCATCCTTCCAAATATTCCGAGGTACTTGTGACAACACAATCGGAGTCGCGCCTTTTGCCTTTGTATCAACAACGTACTTTCGCATGTACCAGCCATACGTGTGTACGACTTCGTGCTTCTTCGTTAGCAAGTTATCGATCTCTTGAGTCTCATCGCCAGTGCCCCGCAATGACCCGCGAGCACGAGAGTCGTCATTAACTGCACCGCCATCATTGTGTCCAAATTGGATTAACACAAAATCACCGGCCTTCAACTCACTTAGCACCTGATCCCAAATTCCTTCCGTCTGGAACGTACGACTACTTCTTCCACCACGAGCACGATTCACGACCTTGATTTTGGTTTCATCAAAAAACTCTGCGATTACATCACCCCAGCCTTGCAATCCTTCACTCGTGTTGTGAACTGTAGAATCACCGACGATGAAGAGCGTGGGTGTTGTTTTCTGCTGGCCAGTTGCTATCGCAACCCAAGAAACCAACAAACCGACAGCTAATATGGTACGAAGATGGTAGTTCATAAAAGTTCAAGCTTGGGAATCGGGAACGAAATGCTGGGAGCGCAGGCGTCCTCGCCTGCTTAGTTACATCGACAGTCGACCTTAACGAAACTAGCAGGCGAGGACGCCTGCAGTTCCAGCATTAGGGCTTCGGCTTCGCAGGTTTGTTAGTTCCTTCATCGATGTCCGGAGTTGCGCTGCGATTTCGTTGATACTCTAACGGCTGTCCATTATCCGCCAAACGTGGACCGGTATATATGACCGCCAACTCAGCCAGCGAGGTTGTTTTGTCGTCGCCAAAGCCCGAAAGCGAGACAAGCTTCAGAAACTTCGTACGGATCGTTCTGTTGAACTCCACTCGATGCGGTACAAAACTCGACGTCAACTCGCCACGAACAACGTCGGACCAAACGTTTCCATCTTCACTCGACTGCAAGACAAACTCTCGTATGTCCCCTTCGTGTTCCCGATGATTTTGCCGCGGCATCAGAACCACCCCTGAAATTGGCACTTCTGTTGGGAAACTCACAACCATGTCGACCTGCTCACGCGCAGACATCTTTTGATTGCCGATCAAAACGAACGTATTTGGATCGCCGTCGATCAATGCATTTGCGGCTTCATTGCCAATCGTGGCGCGGGCTCGTAACTTCGACATAATGCGAGTATCGAAAAACAAACTGCGCAGTGTGTTCAACGAGACATCAACGTTTGGATGAAAGCAGTCGCTATTCGCGTAGTTAACCAGTGCCGCGCGCAATTGCCTTAAGACTGGATTCGAATCCGAGTTCTTAGTTACGTCGATCGCAGAAACCAGGAGTCGCCCATCACCAACAGCACATTCGAATATGACGCCGAGTTTGTAGTTGCGATTCCAATCGTCGATTGCCCATACAACCGGTTCGAGTTCGCGCGGGAGCCGATCCAAATTGATAGCGCGCACGCCCGAAATTATCTGTGCCCATTGCCAATCAAAGTGATCGTCAGTTGGAAAGCCGTTAAGTGCAGCCGATTTCGACTCACCGGGCTTACGATCAATAAACAACCCAAGCGTGCGTCCCCACGCCGGACCCATCTGTCGATTCCAAAAGACAGGCACGATATCAAGAGGTGGACTGGTCCAATCGAGATCTGAATTGTGAGGTGACAACAGCACACGCTTGCCTTGTTTCAGTTTTTCCTCTGCTTCATCCCACGAATTGGTTATCAGCAGATCGGGAGATCGAGATGGCGGACAATCAATAGAGGGCAGCGCGGACACCTTCTGCCTATCGCGCGACATTTCTGTTGTTTCGTAAGAGGCAGGATAAAGCCAGAAGTTCCACTCGTTTTCAAAATACGTAACACCACGCACAACGCCTGGACCAGGCTTAATCTTTCGGTCAATCGCACCAAAGAATGACGCCGGCGCAATGGTTACCACCAACTTGTACTCGGCCGGTGCTGTCAACTTCGAAAGATCAGCTACAACTTTACCCAGCAGAATGTTCTTGCCAATCGGAAGAGTTTGCACGTCCCATTCGCCTTGTGGCTCGCGACCGCCGTTCTGTATTCGCCAAACTGCCTTGATGTTTTCCAGAGGTGCAGCACCGTAATGCGCCACTTCAACATCAACATTGAGTTGATCAGCCGTCGTGAAAACGCGTTGAGTCATGCGTGCCAGTGGGACAGTCGTATTGCAGAACTCCTTGAACTCGTCAGGAGTCACATAACCTTTCGATTCCCAAAATGGATCAAGCAATCCAACTAAGGCAGTTCCCTGCCCGAGGTAGTCATGCAGATCCAACAATTGGAACCCGCCGAGACCGCGCGTGCGCAAGTTGGCTTCGATCTCCTCTTTGTATGCTGCAACTTGAAACCGTCCTGAAGCAGATGCGAACTGGGCCGTTTTCTCCAGCAGATTATGTGCCTTCGCCGAGTCGCGGAAGATCTCAAAGTTACCTGGTCGAAGGTATCCTTTGAATTTGTTAATGATGTCGAAGTTAGGATATGCAACCCACTGACCGACTTCATGAGAGATCACCGGGATGTTCACATCCTCAAGCGAGGCCGCATAATCACCACCAAACCAACCTGACTCGCGACGCAGCATCTTTGGTCCAATACGTTGAATTGCGAGGTAGTCAGTCCCTTCTGCGATATTCGGTACTTCGGGTTCTGTGTGACCCGTGCCATCGGCGTAAAGTCGGCGAGGATCTTCTGTCCGATAGCGTTCCACCCATTTGCTGAGCGCTTCTTTCCACTTTCCCTTCGGCTCATTACTCGCTGATAGCAACATGAATGACGGATGATTGCCATAAGCTTTGATCATTCGATCAGTTTCTTCATAGAGCATGCGCTCCATCGGAGTGCCAGGACTGATCTCGTTCCACATGCCCGGTTCAGGTTGCAGATAGAAACCAACTTCATCAGCCGCAGCGAACGCAGCTTCAGGCGGACACCACGAATGAAAACGCATGTGGTTAAGACCCCAGCTCTTGCATGTTTCAAACAGCTTGCGCCAGTAAGCAACATCGGTTGCTGGATAACCAGTCAGCGGAAAATCGCCACCGCTATGCGTACCACGAAAGATGATCGGTCGACCATTGAGACGAAACTCATTTCCTTCAGCATGAAAATCGCGCACACCGATTTTCAAATCACTGTACTCGTCGACTCCGTTTCCTTTTAACCAGAGTCGCAGTGTTTGTAACTTCGGATTGAACTCATCCCACCTTGGTGTGTCGTCGCGCAGTGGAACTTCCACTTCAGCGCTGCCACCATTCTCATCCCACTTGACAGGAACAACGCCGATGTCGGGCCAAATCGCCGTCAACGTCCCTTCACCGCTTCGTCCAGTTACGTTCCCGATCCGAACACGGACCAGCATCGATTTCCTGTCAAGGTTTGGAAATGCTTGTGCGTCATCGATCCAAACTCGGCCAGTTGTAGTGAGTTCGATCTTCCCAACAATTCCGTTCCAACTTGCAGCGAGTGAATCCGAAACACTGTGCGCGTCTGGCCGGTAAGGCAAGAGCATCCGGTTGTCTACCCGAATAGTCAGTCGATGGCGGCCAGGCGTGATCGCACCGAGGTCGTAGACGTGTGGCGCAACGAGACTTCGGTCAGAACCAATTTTCTTTTCGTCGATGAAGACAGTGGTTTCCCAGTGCGGCCTTTCGAGTGTTAAGACAACGCGCCGACCCACCCAGTTTGTTGGGATGTTGATGTCACGTTGATACCACGCAACACCGACATAATGACGTGGCGGTTGAGACAGGAATGGTACGCGCACGTTCTTGTCGATGTAGTCTTTGTAATCCTCGCGCAGATACCAGAAACGATCGTAGAGAGACAGAACCCAGGGCGTTGTTGTGGTGATCTCATCGCCATAGTTCTGAGCCTGAAGAATCCCAGGCAGCCTGATCATCTGTGGAAAGCGAGCGTCACGCCCAGGATTTGTTCCCAGACCGTTGCGATCTAATTGAAAGTACCAGTAGCCAGAGAGATCAATCGGACGTTCCTGGATTGCTGATTGAGCGCGAAGGGATCCCGTAAAGAACAGAACAAGGCTAAGCGCGAACAATACACGTTTCCATTTTGTCTTCACTCCGGTAAACATAATCTGTGACGAAGCTGCCGTAGGCTTTAGTAGTCTCGTCGGACGAATGCTTCAAGCTCTTCTGTCGGACCGCGTACGTCTCGTGCGCCGGGTTTAATTATCAACCTCTTGTTGGAATTTCATTTGGCTGACACTGGCGCACGAGACGTACGCGGTCCGACAGAAGAGCTTGAACAATTCTGAGGCACCGTTAAAGGGTCGGCGTTTGCACTTCACTGCAAAGGATTCCAACCATCTCTACCTGCCAGGACATTCTTCAGAGTGATCTCTTTTGCTTGTGCTTTTGTTAACTGATGAGACCACGGAACACGCGCGTTCGGATTGGTACCTGGCCCAGTGCTATTGAACTCTGCATAACGAGCAGTCTTCTCACGTGCAGGGAGGTTCCAATTCTGCCAACCCTCCGGCCTCACAACATCCGACATCTCCGTATTGAGATAGATCGTGTTTGAGTAGTCACGCCACGGTCTTCCGAGATAAGTCTTTGCATCTTTGTCACCGGTAATTTTGCAGTTGGAGAAAACAAAACCGTACTTGTCGTAGTCGTAGGTTGAAGCTGCGGTGATATAACCGGTTCTTAAACAGTGAATGTGACAACGCTCAAAAAAGGCAGTGGCCGCCCCAAAAATGAAATCGACGTGACCTTCGATGTAGCAGTCTTCAAAATACTGACGTCCACGATTGAGAAAGACTGTGTCTTGCCAACCAAGAAACCTACATTTGCGAAAGACGGCACGGTCACCGTCGACGCGAATGGCGAGCGCCTGTCCAACTGGACCAGCTGTGTTTGCGAACGTAATGTTCTCCGCAATGAAGTCGTCGGCGTCGATCACGGTCGACGGCGTGCGAAATGTCGTGATTGGTTTCCCGTCTGGACCAATCATGTTCGCGTGTAGATCAAAGGTTAGAACGGTGCGCGTGGCATCCTCACCAACCAACCGGAAGAAACGTTTCTCGTGTTGAAGGTAGATCAGTTCTTTGTACGTTCCTGGTTTGATATGAATGACGACCGGATTCGCTGCAGTGCCTGCGGGGATGGACATGATCGCTTCCTGGACCGTTTTGAATTGTCCACTGCCATCTTGAGCAACGGTAATATCGGTTGCACGAGACGCTACGCACACGACGGCGATAAACACTAAAGCAAGGCAGCTGCGCTTGAACGCATCTATCATTTAATACTCTCGTTAACATTCTTACGCCGAAGGCGTTCGCGAATTGCAGCCCAGGGTTTCTACCCTGGGACCGCGGCAGAACCTTTGATGGCTTACGCCGACGGCGTTGGCCAACAGCTTCGGTGTTGATGGATAAGAGGGCCTTGTCTTTCCCAGGGTAGAAACCCTGGGCTGAGATTCGCTAACGCCTTCGGCGTAAAAGTGGTCGACCTACTTTCTGTTGTCCCACCACTGCTTCAACTCAGCATCCAGCGCTTTCAGATCGGGTCGCTTCGCCGCAATCTCCTGCGACTCCTGCCATTCTTTATTCAAATCTCCAACGTCAACTTTTGACCCAACGCGCACAAACAACGGCAATTGATGAACGGCTGCTTTGACCTCAATCGTTCGGCCGCCTTGATAAATCTTTGTAGGCTCCCACGCGTCTCGCCAACGTCCACCTGATGGCAAATACACTTGCTGTGTACGCTTCCCTTTTTCCCACACTGGTGAAACGAGCAAATCATCGCCGTATTGATAAGTCCACCAGTTGGTCCATGACGACGCTGACTTTGGATCGACGAGGAACAGTGGACGAATTATCGGCATACCCGTTCGCGTTGCGTTTTGCGCTTGTGCATAACTGTAGTCAGCGAGACGCTCATGCAAACGAGCATACAATCGCCAAATTGCGATCAGCTGAGTATCGTAGGACGGCTCGCGAGGAAGATTCCAAAATCCAACATTGCGTGTTGGACCAACTTCCATGATTGGAGTAAGCGCACCAAATGCCAGCCACCGGCTACAGACTTCCTGTTCAAGTTGTTGCTGGTTATAACCGCAAATGTCAGAACCCCAGTTCGGGTAACCCATCACGGCCGAGCGCTGCACTGCGATGATCGAGGCGCGCAACCCTTCCTGTGTGCCGCCGATGTCACCTCCCCAGAAAACCGAATAGGGTGAGCTACCCGTGTACGCACCACGCGGCATGAGAAAAAAATCATTGCCGCGATATTTCTGCGCGACTTCGTAAACTGCTTTCACGTACATCGCAACGTACGCGTTCCGATTTTCTCGAATGGTCCGTCCGTCGAAGAGTTTGTACGGGCCGCTTTCGGGGATGTCCTCTTCACCGCGATCTAGTTTGAATCCGGCGACA
>PSRF01000120.1 GCA_003175865.1 Blastocatellia bacterium | reverse complement strand
ACAGATCATTTACGCTGACGCATATTAAGAAGTTGTAACAGAACGAACGATGTGCTTGTACAGAAATTTGGAGGACGCATGTGCGAGCCAATAAGATCACATCATCGTTGATTTGCGCAGTTGTGTTGGTAGTCTCAGTGCCATCGTACACATTCGCTCAAACTCCAATCCGACCTGCTACCCCAAACGAAGCGAGAAGCTCAAGTGATGAACAGTCAACAAGGAAACAGAGTTTGAAGACTGCCGTCGCAGAGGCAATTGCGCGAAGCCGTTCGGACAATACAAAGGAAGAACTCAAGCGGCTTGCGAACGGCCAGGTCAATGCACAGTCTCAGCAGAAGCACGGGTTACCGACAAGAGAAAAAGTATTAATCATTTCCATTGTGGCCGGGCTTGTGGTGTTGGCCGTGGTTCTGGCTGTTGCCACTGGAAAGGGTGGACATACATTTTGCGGCATCGATCCAACTGACCCGGATTGCCTCCCCTCACAATAACCTTACTCACCAAAGGTTGTTGCTGCGAGATCTAGCACTGAATGTTCATAGAATTCGCGAGCCGCTCAAGAAGTCGCTGGAGGCTAGCTTGACTATCAAACGCATTCGCATCAACACGATCTTCATATTTGCCGTCATCTGGATAGTCTCTGGATGTAGGGCTCAGTATTCAAAGCACAACGGCGGAGCAGTCAGTGACGACAGTGCAATCGCTCGTGCGTTCAAAAACAGGACCAGCAATATTCAGGTTGAAGGTGAAGGCGTCGTTGAACGCATACTGAAGGACGACCTCGATGGCGACAGACATCAAAGGTTCATCGTTCGCGTAGCATCAAACCAAACGGTTCTTGTTGTCCATAACATCGACATTGCACCGCGGATCGACACTCTACAAACAGGTGATAGCATAAGTTTCTACGGCGAGTACGTTTGGAACGATCAGGGCGGTATGGTCCACTGGACACACCACGATCCTGCAGGAAGACATGTAGCAGGCTGGCTCAAATACAAAGGACGGACGTATCAGTGACGCTCGATATGAGTTCCCTCACCCCAGGTCACAGGTTTTGCGCAAAACAATGGCGAAGAAACCTCTGAAATTCCTGGTCCATGTTTCACTTTTGCTAATCGCGATTAGCTTGCCTCCGGTAGCGTTCGCGCAGCGCAACACTCCGCCTTCGGGAATAAATGAGCACTCAACGATTCAGGAGATTCTTGAGTACCTTAATCGAACGAGCTTTCCGTACGCTCGCATCGGTTTGCGCGTCGCCGTCGCTAAGAGTGTGGATTCATGGAATCCCAATGTAGATAACAGGTACCCTGACGAGTTTTTGGTATTCTCCGCGGGTTTCAGACTCGCTTCCGCTTTAGACGATTGTCATCTCGTGCTCAGAAACGAAAACATCACGGTTTATGATGCCGAGGACCGAGACATCAAACCGATCGATTTGAAGGGATTGACGGAATCAAGTCCACCGTATGTCGCGGAATTCGGAACGTGGCTCGAAACAGTAAGCCACAACGGAGGTAAAGCCCCGTTCCTGCAGAGCAAGAATCCGGCAAGAGCTGACGTGCTTGGACCGTGGGAGTTGAAGTTTCAAAGCCGCGGGTTCTTTGTGAGGTCCATTTTCGGTGTAAAAATTCCCGCGCTCAAACAAGGTTTTTTCGGCAAGGATTTTGAGACGAGCGATACCGTCAGGTTCGGGTTTGACGACAGAGCGGCGGCCGAGCGATTCAACTCAGGGTTCAGGCGACTAATAAAACTCTGCCAGCCGCGCAGCACCAAACCAAGATGGAAATAACGTCGGTCACAGACTAAAAACGCAAAGTTGCACACTCTTCGGAACGATTTCCAGGCGCGAATGGGGTGTGGCCACGTACAAGCATGTCGATCATCATCTAAAGCAGTTTGGAGCATAGGTCGTGACGGACCAAAGGTGTTCTCCATTGCAAGGGTCATCATGGAGCCACATAGCAGAATAATCCCAACTCCATATCCAGATTTAAATCGTGTGTTGGAGATTCTGGTAGACAGTACCCGTGATCTACTCAGCACTAATTTTGTTGGAGCCTATTTGCAAGGTTCTTTCGCGGTGGGAGATTTCGACATCCACAGTGACGTTGATTTCATTATTGTCACTGTTGATGAATTATCTGACGATCAAGTGGACGCGTTACAGACCATGCACCGTCGCGTCTACGACCTCACATCGCCATGGGCGCAACATTTAGAAGGATCATACTTCCCGCAGAAAGTTTTGCGCGATTACACCGAGCGCGGAAAGCAACTCTGGTATCTCGACCATGGCGCGAGTTCGCTCATTAAGTCGGACCACTGTAACACTATCGTGGTCCGTCGTGTGGTCCGAGAAAAGGGTGTCACCATGGCGGGGCCGCCGCCGATTACTCTGGTGGCTCGGATCCCGGTTGAATTGTTCCTTGCGGAGATCAAAGAGGTCATCGTTGACTGGGGTAGGGAGATCATAGCCAATCCGAAGCGCTACAATAACCACTTCTATCAAACGTTCATTGTTCTGAGCTACTGCCGGATGCTACACGACCTACGCACTGGAAAGCCTGGTTCAAAGCGCGCGGGTGCCGATTGGGCCAAGGCCAATTTAGAACCTTCATGGTCATCATTAATTGACCGTGCCTGGCTTGGTCGCCCAGATCCGGCGAGCTCTGTAAAAAGAACAGCTGATCCTCAGGACTTTGAAGACACGTTAAGGCTAATAAGGCATGTCGTTGAAGAAAGTAAACATTGACCCTAGCACTCTTTAGAATGCCATGGCTCGATCTAACAAACTTTCAACTCTACTACTGATATCACTCCTTGGTGTGTTGACGGTGGGAAGATGTGTTCAGGCACAGATACTGTTTCCATCCGATCAATCGACGATGATCAATCCGGATGTGCAGTTGAAACTAACCTTCAACGATGTTCCTCGCGCTGGTGCACACGGACAGATTCGCATTTATGATGCGGTCAATGATCAACTCGTCGATGTACTCGACATGTCCATACCACCTGGGCCTACTCAACCAGTCGATCCGGCTGTGCGTGCAAAAGAGTATCTGTCCTTCCCTTACCCGTACTCGCGCACGTCGCGGCCAACCAATCGAGATACCAAACCCGGCACGCCATCGGCAGGTGCGGTCGCAACTTCGAACAAGTATCAACTAACTATCATCGGCGGATTCACAGACGGATTTCACTTTTATCCGATTACCATTGACGGCACTACTGCCACGATCCATCCGCATCATGACTTGCTTGAATATGGGAAGACTTACTACATCCAGGTCGATGCGGAAGTACTCGAACTTCCAAACAATAAGTTTTCAGGCATCACTGGCAAGCAGTGGCGGTTCACAACCAAGCCAAAAGCGAAAGCCCCACGCGCAGGTGCAACACAGCTTGTCGTGAGTGCCGATGGACGCGGAGACTTCAACACCGTCCAGGGAGCGATCGATTTCCTACCTGATCATTTACCAAAGCGCATCACGATCGAAGTGCGCAATGGTGTTTACGAAGAGATCGTCTACTTTCGCAACAAAGACAATGTGACACTGCTGGGTGAGGATCAAACAAGGACAATCGTTCGTTACGCGAATAACGAAGTCTTCAACCCGCATCCGGCAAATATACGGACCAATCCCGAACCAGGAACGTTTCCCTCACGGCGCGCGGCTGTGGCTGTCGACAATTGCAACGACATTCACATCGTTAACATGACGCTGCAAACCACCGCCTTTGGGCAGGCTGAAGGATTACTGATTACCGGCGATCGAAACATACTGTCCCATGTCACGGTGATCGGGAGTGGTGACGCATTGCAAGCGAATGGTCGAATCTATCTCATCGACAGCACGATTGACGGCGCTGGCGATACAATTCTCGGACGTGGCACGCTGTTCTGCGAACGCTGCACGATCAAATCGAGAGGCGTAATGATGTGGCCGCGCAATCACCAGGACGTGCATGGCAATGTATTCAAGGACAGCACGTTTATTGGCACACAAGCAGCGACGACGATAGCGCGCTCTCCACGCAACGAGAAATTTACTTATCCGTATGCGGAAGTGGTCCTACTCAATTCCACCCTCGTCAACATTGCGCCGGAAGGATGGAGCGATGCTGACAAGGATGACAATGTTCACTTCTGGGAATTCAATAGTCGCAATCCCGATGGTTCACCTGTGGATGTTAGTAAGCGTGTTCCATGGTCACGCCAGCTGGACAAAGTTAAAGATGCAAAATTGATTGAAGATTACAGTCGACCGGCATTCGTGTTGGCTGGGTGGGCACCAAAGCTGGAAGCCTATGAAAGGTGACCACTGTAGATCTTGTAAATGAGGCCGGCGCTGCTAACACGTACTTGGCACGGACTCGCGACTGAGTAGCATCAGTTGCAATGCCGCTTCGCTTAGCAACCTGATACAGTAACTCGCCGTGCGTCAGCTTCTGCTAACCCTCGCTCTGATTTCGGCGAGAGGAGACGAATCCGGATTATTCGGATGGCAAACTCGGCAATCGCCAATGGCCCGCGTTGAATGTTTCCTACAAAGAGAGAGATAACGAATATAAGAGAAGCTCGAGAACAAACGATGAAGCAACCCGTTCTCCTCGTCATTGACATGCTCAATGATTTCTTCCAGTCGGGCCTCCTCGCTGAAAGACGCGGCGCGCTAGTTCATTCCATTAACGAACTGGTCGCCTTTTTCCGTATTCGACATTGGCCCATAGTTTGGGTTCGACAGGAATTTGCGCCTGACTTGAGTGATGCGTTCTTGGCTATGCGCGATCATGGCAAGGCCATCACCATTGCGGGCACGACCGGTTGTCAGATTTTGCCCGAACTGGATTATCAAGCTAAGGACACTGAGGTGGTCAAAAAGCGATACAGTGCTTTCTTCGGGACGAATTTGGAAGACCTATTAACTGCGCTTCGGCCTGATCAGCTGGTTTTGGCAGGAACCAACACACATGCGTGTGTGCGAACTTCGGCGATCGATGCATATCAACGTGACTATCGCGTCATCATCGCTGCCGATTGTGTGGCGTCATACGATGAAGATCATCACCAGATTTCTTTGCGTTACTTGAAGCAGGTCGTTCAGGTGCTGAACAATGCCCAACTATTCGAATTGGCCCAGGTTCTTTAGACTCAACGAGATTAAGTTCTGCAATCGCGTTTTCCCACTACCCTCAACTTAAGGATCATTCTCATGAAGATTCTCGCAGCAATATTCGCCGTACTGCTGTTAAGCAATGGCGTTGCCCACGCGCAATGGAAGAAAGACGATAAGTCTGTCGAGGATACACCCGATCGAAAATCTGTCGGCGCGTTTGGCGCTCAACTGTTAGTTGTCAGAGACCCTCGCGGCTTCATCGAAGATTGGCAAAAACCACAAACGCCGGAGATTAAGCCGGTAAGCGAGGTGAAGCGCGGCGAACTCCTTGGAGCGTTTGTGCTGTTTGCGGGTTGTAAACCTGACGAGCGGGAAATGTGTAACTCGGAAGTCGATTACTCTTTTTACCGACCTGACGGTAGTTTGTACGCAGAGCGTAAGCAACAGCCGTTATGGAAGGAACAAGCCCCGCCCTCAGCAAATATTCAGTTGAGCCGCGCGATCCTCGGTATTCGCATGGAAAAGGATGATCCACCTGGAGAATACAAGATAAAGGCCAAGGTCTCGGATCTAAACGCGGTGGTTTCGTTTGAACTTGAAACCATGATTCGGTTGAAATGACTATTCGAAGTGAACAACGAACAAAAAGTCGTCTAAAACTAATACTGGTCGCCTTGCTGGTAGGGTTAGCGGTCTACCCATTTGAGAGTATTGTTATACCCGCTTGGAAATTGCGCGTGATTGATACAACCGGGGAGCCTTGTCCAAATATGCGAGTGAATGAGGGATGGGGTCATAACTCGCTCAAGCTGCAATCTGCCGGTGAAGGTGACTTCATGTTAACCAATCAGTCCGGCTATGTTCAATTTCCCGCAAGAACAATTCGCGCGAGCTTAATAAGGCGAACTGTAGTACCACTGATCGCTCATGTCATGGTTATTGCTCACGGAAGCACTGGCATACACGGATATGTTTTCGCAACAGGCATGAGGGATGGTCCATTGCTGGAATACGAGTCTGGAAGACAACTGCCTGGCGAGATTGTTGTTGTGAAATGCTACAGCGCCAGCAGCTAACGCACCGCATCAACTCGGCTCAAGCAGTCCAAAGCGTTTGGCAGAAAGCATGACGCTTTCAGTAGACAGGGAGAAATAGCGATGGTGCTCTGCATATGAAGCCGGCGATTATTGTTGTAACGGGTGCGTCTGGTAGCGGCAAGACTGCCGCCGTCCGTGCTCTCGACGCCCGCGCCATCCCCGGTGTTCGCTGCTATTACTTTGACTCGATTGGCGTTCCTTCACCAGAAGAGATGGAACGCTTAGGCGGAGGCGAACAGTGGCAAGCTGTGACTACACAGAAGTGGATAGATCGGCTTGCGTCCGATCCGGACCGCGCGGACGTCTACGTCCTTGATGGTCAAACGCGTCCATCATTCGTTATCAACGCCGCAAAGAAGACTAACATTAACGTGCTGCGCATCATCCTGCTAGATTGCACGCCACCTATCCGGAACACACGACTCATCGATTTACGCGGGCAACCTGACTTAGCAAATTCGCAAATGGATTGTTGGGCAGCGTACTTACGCGGTCAAGCAGACGCACTGGGCTTGCGGGTAATCGACACAACAATTCCAGGGATTGATGAAGTGGTCGACGCTCTGGTCATCGACATTGAAAAAGCTCGCGCCGACCGTCTGCTCGCTGCCGCTAGTCAATCACAGAGATGAGTAGGAAACCAAAGTGCATCATCGTCACAGGCAGGCCTGGATCGGGAAAGACCACTCTTGCCAGAACGCTCGGAGCACGCTTGTGGATGCCAGTCATAAGTCGCGATGAGATCAAAGAAGGTTACGTCAATACTTATGGTATCAAACACGATCAACTACCAGATGACACGAATGGTCTCGTCTCCAACTTGTTTTTCGAAATAGTAAATTACTATCTTGTAAACAACATCTCCGTTGTCATAGAGGCGGCGTTTCAACACAACGTTTGGGAACCGAGAATACCGAAGATCCGCGAGTTGGGCTCAACATGGATCGTTGTATGTTCGGCTAATGATGTAGTCGCCACAAAACGTCATCTTCAGCGAGGCTTGGAACGTCCGGAGCGCGAGTTTTATCACGGCGATACTCGCGTAGCTCATTACAGGAAAACGGGCGAGGTCTTGTCTCCCAGCAGTTATTTAACCCCGAACTTTGATGTGCCCACGATCATGGTCTCGACAGATGGAGAATACGTTCCTTCAGTCGATGAGATCTTGAAGCAGATCCAATCATCAGACACCAAATCAAACCAGGAAATGAGCTTATGAAAAAGATAATTCACTTTGTTCGTATTCATGATGACCCTGAGAAAGTCTACCGCGCGTTGACTACCAAAGAGGGCCTGACCGGTTGGTGGAGCACTTCAGTAAACGTCCAGCCCGGCATCATTAGGTTTTACTTTGGCGGTGATTTCAATCCTGAGATGGAAGTAACGAAACTGGAACCGAATCGTCTTGTAGAGTGGAAATGTGTTGGAGGCCACGACAAGTGGCGCGACAACACGTTTACTTTTGAGTTACGCGACGTGAATGGCGAAGCTCATCTGATGTTTGTCCAGGTATACGCTCAAGAGTTAAGTGACGAAGATTACGGAACATACAATTTCAACTGGGGGTACTACCTGGGAAGCCTGAAGCACCTTTGCGAAACAGGAACCGGCACTCCTTTCAAGGCTATAACAACGGTGGATTACAGCGGTTGAGTGTGCAGAGGTTGTGCAGAGGTTTCTGTCCGCCGGATACACAAGCATAAGAGTGGCTGTGACGGCCGGCGTCACGCGGCAATCAAAACATATTTAAGGATAGGGTTTGTGCCGTTCATACATAACGAAGAACTCTTATCGCGTTGGAAGTGCATCTGCAAAGATATTGATTATCAATATGCCCCGAGTGAGTGGCCAAAGCTGTAAGAGCGCGGCAAACGCAGAAAATGATTACAAGCTCGCGCTTCGCGTGGCCAAACTGTGGCCCAACAGAGAACATGAAGCAAGCAGTTTGATGGGATTGCTGTGTCGCGTTGGTCTACATCGCTGGCGTCGCTTGAATCTGAATGAACTGGTACCTGATAGGAATATTCTTCATTGCTTTTGGTGTTCGAAGGTCAAAATTGATGGTGTTATTCACGACGTCTAATCAACGACAATGAACAATGACCTAAGATCATTTCCACGGCGAATCATCTGTCTTACTGAAGAGACGACAGAGACACTCTATTTACTTGGCGAACAAGATCGTATCGTCGGTGTATCTGGTTACACTGTGCGTCCACTTGAAGCAAGACAAAAGCCAAAAGTCTCTGCTTTCATCAACGCGAAGTTCGATAAAATTCTTTCGCTCAATCCCGACCTGGTTTTTGCGTTCTCCGATCTTCAAGCTGACATCGCAGCAGAGTTGATTCGACGCGGTATCGCTGTTTTTACTTTCAACCAGCGGAGCATTGCGGAAATCCTGGAGATGGTTCTGACCATCAGTCGAATTGTTGGTGCTGAGAGTAAGGGCGAACAACTGGTTGAGACTTTTCAGAATGAATTGGATTCAATATCGCGGTCTGCGTCTTGTTTTCGACAACGACCACGAGTGTTATTTGAAGAGTGGTATGACCCGCTGATTTCTGGAATTCGCTGGGTTGACGAGTTAATTGAAATCGCCGGGGGAGACTCAGTTTTTCCTGAACTGCGTCAGCATCAGGGCGCAAAGGACCGCATCGTAAATCCTGTCGATGTGATTGCACGAGATCCACAGGTCATCATCGGGTCATGGTGTGGTCGACAAGTCAAAAAGAATTTGATTCGCGCACGAGAAGGTTGGTCGAGCATTAGCGCGGTTCGTGATGATCACATTTACGAAATCAAATCAACCTACATCCTTCAGCCGGGACCAGCGGCATTAACAGAAGGCCTGCGGCAACTTCATGCGATCCTGGCACATGTCGTAAATCAACAAATTGAGATTTCGATCGGACCGAAAGAACGATGCGACGCGAGTCTTGGAGTTCTATTCAAAGGTAGATAGCATGACGCCACGAAAGTTATACGAAATCGTTCTGTCAGTCGGTGCCCCTCTCGTGTTAGCAGTGCTTGAATTGTTTCATCCGCGGCCGCACGATCTTTTTCACATGGACCTACACAAATGGATGCTAGTCCATTATCTGCAGATCCCTCTCTTCCCTCTTAGCGCCTACGCCGTGGTCCTGCTGGTGCGAGCCGCTCCAGGTGTCGCAGCGTGCATAGCACGGGTCGCAATGTTCGTGTTCGGCATCACCTATGTCGCATTTGATACAGCGGCTGGTCTCGTCACCGGAGTTTTGTTGCAAGCAGCGCAAACCGACGCAACAACTCAGTGGCAGCCAGCGGTAATGAGAGTTTGGACCCATCCAGTTCTCGGCGGTGCTCCAGGAACTACACCGGTTCTGGCTGTAGTTGGAACGATGGCCTGGACAATAGGTGGACTTGCAGCGACGTGGATAGTCTGGCGACGCAAAGGTTCGTGGCTGGCCGGGATATTTCTTTTGATTTCTGCACTAGCATTATTCATCTTCAAAACACATGCCTGGCCGGGTGGCCCAATAACATTTGGTGCATTGGCTGCCGCAGCAATCTGTTTTGAGGTACAACGCGGTGATCAAACCTGAGGGTAACTAAATGTCAGAAGTAATCGATCATATTGATGCACGCTTGAAGACGGTCTACACGCACATCAGTTGCGAGAACCAACACGACCTCGATTCAGTAATGGCAACTTTTGGTGAAAACGCACGTTATGACGATATGCCCTGGGACGATCATCGCACAGGACTCAGCGGCGTTCGCTCATACTACAACGAACTTATAAGTGCATTGCCCGACTTATCGATTGAAGTGAAACAAGAGCACGTGGCACCTGACAGTGTTGTAGTAGAAGTCATTATTCGGGGAACACACAAAGGCGCCTGGCGCGGACTACCTGCCACAGGACGAAAAATTGAGTTTCCGCTTTGTGGCATCTACACATTCGATGCCGATGACAGGCTTTCAGGTGAACGAATCTACTACGATCGAGGCGCCGTGTTGGCCCAGCTCGGATTGTTCCACGAGCCGCGCGGGGTTGGACGATTCATTACTGCATTGACTCATCCGATTACCATTTCTCGCACCTACCTGCGTCGCTCATAGGTTGAATCGCAGAAGATGAAGACCGCAATTGCATTCATTGCGTTCGGACTGATTGCGTTCGGTCCTGCAGCGTTGATAGCCCCCGAGTCGGCAGCGTCGCTATTCGGTGTTTCCATACACACGCAGGAATCGCATGTATACCTATTGGCGGCGGCAACTCGCGATGTTGTGTTTGGTGCGTGGTTCCTTGTTCTACTTCTTCTTCGCGCAAACCGGCGCTTGCTTTCGGCGTCGCTGTTGATACTTTCGCTTGTCCCGTTGTGCGACGGTGTGAACGTTTTAGTTCATTCAGGTCCACGAAGTTTGCTTACGTTAATCATTCACTTCGGCAGTCTTGCGATTCTTATCTTGTTCGGTGGCTGGTTATGGCGCAAAGATTAGATTAATGAGGTCTGTCACCACCGCTCCGGGTTCCCTAAAGAGATTGCAAAAACATTCAGTAATCGTCGTCCTCACCATATAGAACGCTTGGAGAAACCGAGTTGAAACAGTGCCCTTCCTGCAATCGCACCTATTCCGACGACACGCAGATGTATTGTTTCGAAGATGGCACCTCGCTACGTACTCAGTATGATCCTCAGGCAACGATTCGCATCTCGGAGCCTTTGCCGACAGATCGTCTGAACCAATATCCTACGGACCTTCCACAACGAAGTCATCGCCCAACACGACGCGGGACTCGTTGGCCCATCTATGTCTTCATGGTGCTGCTGCTCTTTATCCTGAGCGGTGGCGTCGTTGTTTTTCTGGTTCTCAAGTATTCATACACGACATCCGCTGCGGCTGATTCGAGTCAGCGAGTGACTGTCGCCAATCCAGGCACACCATCTTCTACGTTGTCCCCACAGCCTTCACCGTCTCCTTCTCCATCCTCCACTCCGAACGCTCAATCTCTGGTTGGTATTTGGCGTACAAACGTCTTGGAAAACGGTTCGAACATGGAAATTACCGTTACGTTCCGTGCAAACGGAACATCCCGGTATCTCTTCAAGAATCAAAACGGTCAAGCCATAGACGCCGGAACCTGGCAGTATTCGGATGAAACATTGTTCGAAAAATTTTCAAATGGAGCTTCCGGAAAGGGCGCGATCCGTTGGCTCGATCCGAATACATTCGAGATCACAATTATCGACAATGGAGTCCCTGCATATGCCGGCCTCAAACGTCGCTACCGGCGAGTTGGCTGAAGTTGTTTGCGACAGAAGACCAAGGACCTGGTCAAAGAATCTCGATAAAACTTGGCAAAGCAACCGTACTAAATTCCGGATCAGAGGGAGGACACTTGGCAACGAAACTTGCCTCCCGCTCCGGTATTAGCTCATCGCATTCGGTTGGATGAGTTGGCGCACTAAGGCAACCTGCCGGGACACCAAGTACAGGAGGCACTGATTGGAGGCTCGCTGCTGGAGAAGCCATAGGAAAACTGGTCTGTCTGGTTTAGGGGGTGAGCAGTTTACACCCGGCGCTTGTGGCTTCAGTACGCTATCGAACAGTCGTGACAGTTTCGTAAGCTCTGCGATCCAGATAGGAGATCACAAATAGGATGTTTCTTCTGATCATTCTCGTTACACTTTTCAGTTGCGTTCGACCAGGCGATCATCTGATTAGCCAGGGATGCGCCTGGGTCGAGGATGATCACTGCACGCTGGATTTGTCGAAATCTGCCGATCGATGTCACTTGCGCAATGATGCGGATACGGCGGAAGACGTGGCGATAAGAAGGGCGGACAGATACTTCGGACACCTGCCAGAATATCGTCGGTTGGCATTGCGCTTGTCAGACTAGCCGCAGGTAATCTGTGGTCCATTACCTTTGAGACGTTTCGACTTAACAGTGGTCATCTGAGTTACAGGATGAACCGTATGCCGTGGAGAGGGCATTGGGCCAATCTTTTGGTCTGCGGCGTTGTTATCTTTGGTTTCGCTTCGATAATTCGTTCTGGAGTTGCAGAAAAAAGAGTCTTTTGGCGAACGCTCTTTCGCTGAGGAGATTGCATCTGTTTCGCAACTGCTTCTACACTGATAACTCTCATTACATTAGAAAAACAC
>PSRF01000257.1 GCA_003175865.1 Blastocatellia bacterium | reverse complement strand
GATCTGGGTCGCTAATTACGTGCTCATGGAATATGGCACGGGCGCGGTGATGAGTGTCCCGGCCCATGACGAACGTGACTTCGAGTTTGCGCAGAAGTATTCGTTGCCTATCCGCCAGGTTATAGCTCCGGTGTCTCATGATCAGCGGAAGTCGGAGCCGCCAAGCGTGGTAGGCACCGATCACTCGGTTGAGATGACTCAGGCATTCACCGACTATGGCGTGTTAATTAACAGCGATAAGTGGGGAGGAAAACTCTCCGAGGTCGCGATTGCTGAAATGTCTGAATACGCAGGGGCGAATGGATTTGGTGAGCCTGCGGTGACCTATCGCATTCGTGACTGGGGCATCTCGCGACAACGTTTTTGGGGCGCTCCTGTTCCTGTTGTCTATTGCGATGACTGCGGAATGGTGCCCGTCCCCTACGATCAGCTGCCAGTTGTCTTACCGCAGACCGCTGATTTCAGCGGAACTGGCGAATCACCACTTGCGGGCGTGGCCGAGTTTGTGAATACCACGTGTCCGGAGTGCAATGGTCCTGCTCGGCGAGAGACTGACACGATGGACACTTTTGTTGATTCATCGTGGTACTTCTTCCGTTACTGCGATCCAAGAAATGATAGTGAGCCCTTCGATCCAGAGATCGTGAAACACTGGACCCCGGTTGATCAGTACATCGGCGGTGATTCACACGCTGTCATGCACCTGATTTATTCGCGCTTTTGGAATAAGTTCATGCGCGACCTTGGTCTGGTTAAGTTTGATGAGCCCCTCAAGCGATTGTTGACCCAGGGAATGGTGACGAATCGCGTTGAAGGTACTGACGAATGGAAGGCGATGTCGAAGAGTTTAGGCAACGGGGTCGATCCCGACGAGATGATCAACGTTTTCGGCGCTGATGCTACTCGACTGTTTGTGTTGTTTGCAGCGCCGGCTGAAAACGAACTGCGCTGGTCCGAATCAGGAATTGAGGGAGCAGTGCGTTTTCTGCGGCGTGTCTACACGACTGTTTGGCGCTGGCAGGATCGTTTCAAAGATACAGGCGCACCAGCAAACGCTGATGACTTCAGTCCGAAAGCGAGAGCTTTGCGCCGCAAGACACATCAGACCATCGCGAAGATTACAAGCGACTTTGAGCAGCTGCATCTCAACACGAGCGTTGCGGCACTGATGGAGCTGTTTAATGAACTGAGTGATTTCAATGTCGATCCGGCATCAGCATCGCAATCAGATGCGTTTGCTACCCGCGAAGCATTAGAAGCGTTAGTCGTGATGCTTACTCCGTTTGCTCCGCATGTTGCGGAGGAGATGTGGGAAGGGTTGGGCCATCAAGAAGGCTTGCTCGCAGAAACGCGCCGGTGGCCAACTTTTGATCCTGAACTTGCACGTAAGGAAGAGTTGGAGATTCCGATTCAGGTGAACGGAAAACTGCGTTCGCGAGTTATTGCTTCCCCGGAAATCGGCGACGATGAACTTCGGGCGGCAGCATTGGCCGATGATAGAGTTAAGGCTCTGGTTGACGGTCATGAAGTGGTCAAGGTTGTCGTGGTACCGAAACGATTGGTGAACGTTGTAATCAAGTAACTCTTTGGTATGCGGTGGCCTGGTACCGCTTTGCTCCATCGAGGTACGGTTCAAACCAAACAAACCAACAATATCAACGCGGCGCAAGGCCGCCGCGCTCGCAAAGGTGGTTGCTTGCACTGTATTGAGTGGCTAAAATCAATTTGCGTTAATCTCTAGCCGAACTGCAGCCGATGCGACCATCCCCCAAACTCTGGTTGCTGAACCCGTGGATGCTTTTCCAAACACTAACTTTTTGCTTTTCTCGATCGATCTCTGTACCACTTGGCAGTTGCAGAGACGCCCGGGAAACTGGCTTAACTGCCCGCTCGCCGCTACCCAAGAACATCTTGTTTCGATAGCAGCGCCTCGATCGAGCCTATAAATGAAAGAGTGTCCAGCCTGTAAGCGTTGCTTTCCTGATGAAATCAATCACTGTCCAGAAGATGGTGATGCGACCAATCACACTCTTCTCGGCGAACCGACTCTTGACGCGCGTTACTCACTTGAACGTCGACTTGGACAAGGCGGCATGGGTGTCGTCTTTAAGGCTCGCCACATATTTCTCAAAACCCCGCACGCAATAAAAGTCATCCTTCCTGATCTTGTTGGAAATGATCCGATGTTGTTGACGCGATTTCGGCAGGAAGCTTTGGCTGCAGCTGCCATTCGTCACCAGAACATCATCGCCGTCACTGATTTCGGAGTCGCTCGCGGCTCAATGCCTTTTCTCGTGATGGAGTTTGTACAAGGCAAGTCACTTCAAGACGTTCTCGCACAAGAGGGTGCAATGCCTCCTCAGCGTGCGTGGGAAATCATCACGGCAATCGCGGCAGGTGTTGGTGCCGCACACCGTCAGAAGATTGTTCATCGAGATTTGAAACCGCTGAACATCATGATTCAGGACGATGTGCCTGTTGCTGAAGGTTTGAAGATCCTCGACTTCGGATTGGCAAAGATCAAATCAGGTGAATTGTTAGGTTCCTTTGTACAGGCAAAGACCAGCGGGTTGATGGGCTCTCCTTTTTATATGGCTCCGGAACAATGGTCGGATGAGGAACCTGACGCACGTGCCGATATCTACAGTCTCGGTATCATTCTTTATCAGATGCTCGCCGGCGATGTTCCTTTTAAGGGGTCGTCAATTCCGTCGATCATGAATAAGCACCTCACGCTGCCTCCACCAAGTTTTCAATCGAGGGGCGTTTCTGTCCCACCGCAGATCGAAGCGGTTGTCCGCCACGCGCTTGAAAAGGAAGTCGCCGCTCGAATTGATTCGGTTCCGGCCTTTCTGAAGGAACTGCACGCTGCGATGAACTCTGCTCCGGCTTTAGTGACGACGAAGCGCGATACTGGAGTCTTGGATCCCAACAAAACCGTCATCTCTGGGGTCACCTCCACTATGAATACTCCTGCAACCACAGCGGATGATACGAACTTCGGTGCGTCGTTCGAGTCGATGGCCGGGACCGTCAGCTATTCAGTCCTTGAACCGGAGCTACAGAAAAAACTCTCGGACACTGCTGCAGCTCACAAGCGTGAACACGAGGAACGCGAACAGGCGGCCCTCGAAACGAAACGAGTCGAAGCCGAGAAAAGAAGACAGGAAGAAGAACTGCAACGTGCACGCGAACGAGAACAGCAGGAAAAGCTCGAGCGCATGGCCTTGCAAGCCAAGGAATTGGAGGATCGTCTCGAACGTCTCGCAGTCAGTATGCCGCCGGATAAGACAGCGATTGATCCGGAAACAACCCACGTCAAACATACTGTTACTGGTTCTGCGGTAGGACGAATCAGTGCTCAAGACTTGTCGCTAGGTTCGACGAGTCAATCACTGGCTGTCGAAGTTGCTCAGAAACGAAGTAGCGCACCGGTGTTGTTGATGGTCGGTGGCATCGTTGTTTTACTTCTCGCGGTTGGTGGAACTGCAGGGTACTTCGTGTTCCGATCGAGGCCGCAACCCACCGATGTCTCGGTCAATAAACCTCCAGTGGATACCACTCCAACTGTCAAGGCAGATCTCGCACTGATTGAGGGTGGAACATTCGAGATGGGCCTAAACACAGGACCGTCTGGACAGCAACCTGCACATCGCGTGACTGTCCAAACCTTTTCAATGGATAAAACGGAAGTTACCAATGCCGAATACGCTGACTTTGTGCGCGACACGAATCATGCCCCGCCACAAACTTGGAACGGTACCAAGCCGCCGTTCGGCCAGGAACAATGGCCTGTTGTCACCGTTTCATTTGACGACGCAAATGCATTTGCGACTTGGCGGTCGAAACGTGACGGCGTCACCTATAGATTACCGACCGAGGAGGAATGGGAGTACGCAGCAAGAAATGGCGACCAGTCTGACTTGTTTCCATGGGGTAAAGAGTGGCAAGACAAGGTTGCGGTCATAAAGGAGGCTGCGCCGTCGCCTGTAGGGTCGCGACCGGCCGGCAAGAACCGTTGGGGCGTCAGTGATTTGATTGGAAATGTTTGGGAATGGACGTCTTCCAAAGTCACCGCGTATCCGGGCAATCCAACGGTTGTGCCTGAGAGTACACGCGAATGGATCACGATTAGGGGAGCGTGTTACGTCAGCGACCCCGCAAATCGCGACAAACCGATCTCGTCGGCTATGCGTGAATTTGTGCCGGCATCGACCAAGACGGCGCTGCTCGGTTTTCGTCTGGTTCGTAGTGGCTCCTAATCCACAAGGACTGCGCTCACTTAATTTCCGCAGATGAGTTAGATTATCGGTTGCAGCCTGATCTACAATCAGTCCCTGTCTGATTCTTACCTGACCACACAAGAGTGTGGCCTCGGTGGACTGCAAAACAGTTTCTAAGTTGCTCAATCTCGACACTACATCAATGCTATCAACATGCTAGGAGATAGTGATGAAGCCATATGAAACACTGCGTGCGACGGTTGTTGTCGCGGCTGTTTGCCTTGGCCTGAATTTAAGTGGCCAAGTCATGGGCCAGGACGTCGGCGCGGAGGTTCCGGGCGCGTCTGTCTTTCGCGCCAAAAATCCAGAAACGAAGAAGAAGCCGCAGACCTCAGGCAATAAGCCTTCTAACCGCAACCCTGCACGTTCAACTCGGGCGACGGCCACCAATGTTGAGGATCGTATTGAAGACTTGCTTGATAAAGGAAACAATGCTCGCGACGGACGTCGCTTTGCTGAAGCTGAAGAATCGTACAAGGCGGTCTTTAAGTTAAAACCTAAAGACGGCCGCGCTGCTTACGGCCTTGGAAACGTCTATTCTGACCAACAGCGATGGGAAGATGCTGAAGCGGCCTATCGAAATGCGGTGGAGTGGTCGCCAAACAATGCTGACGCATACGTCGCGTTGAGTGTTGTTCTGGTCCAGCCACACGCAGGCGGTGACAATGCAAAGCGGCTTGCTGAGGCTGAACAGTTTGCTCGTCGCTCAGTGCAAATCGATCCGAAGAATGCGGTTGGTTGGGATCGTCTTGGTGTAGCTATGCAGGCACGCAGTATCTTAAATACTGAAACTGAACACTCGTATCGCAGAGCGATCGAACTGGATCCAGAATTTGCCGTCGCGTATGCACACCTTGCGCGCTTTCTTAATCGGACCGGACATCCCGGAGATGCAGTGCCCCTCTATTCGAAAGCTACCGAGCTTGCGAAAGATGCTCCAACATTCAACCTGATTGCCGAGTCACTTCAAGCAGAGCAGCTATGGCCT
>PSRF01000055.1 GCA_003175865.1 Blastocatellia bacterium | reverse complement strand
GGTGAGGACGCCTGCGCTCCCAGCACCAAGCATAACGTCAGCGAAAACTATCCGTTGCTTGAATTAATGCATCAGCAATGCCGGGCTCCGTTGCTGCGTGGCCTGCATCCGGAATGATCTTCAATGTCGCCTCAGGCCAGACCTTGTGCAAATCCCACGCACTCATGAACGGACACACCACGTCATAACGCCCGTGCACAATCACCGCCGGAATGTGTCGAATCCGATCAACTTGTTCGAGCAGATAGTTGTCCGTCTCGAAAAAACAGTTATTCACAAAATAATGACACTCTATTCTCGCTAGAGCGGTCGCCATCTCAGGTTCACTGAACTCATCAATCACCTTCTGATCGGGCAGAAGCTTCAGCGCGCTGGCTTCCCAGATGGACCACGCGCGCGCCGCTGTCAAACGTACGTCATGATCATCACTAGTGAGACGCCGATAGTAAGCACGAATCATGTCGTCTCGCTCAGCTTCGGGGATGATCTTCACATACTCTTCCCACGTGTCTGGAAATATCGCACTCGCCCCGTGACTGTCTTCGTAGAACCAACTGATCTCCTTCGGACGACAAAGAAAGATGCCGCGAAGAACCAGCGCGCGAACTCGTTCGGGATGCGATTCGGCGTAAGCCAGCGCAAGAGTGCTGCCCCACGAACCACCAAACACAAGCCACTTATCTACTCCGAAATGCTCACGAATTCTTTCAATGTCAGCGACGAGATGCCACGTTGTGTTGTCGTCGAGCGAAGCATGCGGACGGCTGCGACCTGCACCCCGTTGATCAAACAGAATCACGCGATATGTTTTGGGATCAAAGAAGCGGCGATAATCAGGAATCAGTCCTGCGCCTGGCCCACCATGCAGAAACACAACAGGCTTGCCGTTCGGATTACCACATAGCTCGTAATAGAGTTCGTGGACAGTTGATACGCTTAAATAACCACTGTCGTACGGTTCAATTGGATCGTAGAGAGTTCTTAGTGTTGTCATTGTTAGCGATTATGCAGTTGGCGATGTAGCGCGAGCAAACGCGTTTAGGGTTATAGTTTGGTTCGCCAGTAGAATTTAAAACTGCACGAACAAGATTAGAGAAGCAAAATCCCACAAACGGCAGTTTGTGGTGCCTTCAAGTCCTTTATACAAGAAACCGCCGAAAAGAAGTTTACGCGCTTGCGAAATTAACGTTGACTTTATAGTTCAACGTCCATTCGCAAGCTCGTAAACTTCTTTTGGTCTCGACGTCGAGAGGATCTGAAATTATCACACGCTACCGTGTGTAGTATTACCTTTTCGAACGGACCACAAACGTCTCGCTAATTGCCGGCTCGAGGATGGGGGACTCTATAACCCATAATCGCTCGCCATCTCTCTGTCGGGCGTGGTTGGCTTCACTAATAAAAGAATGTAGTTCTTTTAATGAGCCTCACTCTTCCGCCAGCAACTGCTTCCTACTTGCCCTGCTTTCGACCCACTCATAAATCATCGGCAGAATCACAATCTTGATCGGCCGCGTCACTAATCCACCTACCACAACGATGGCCAGCGGCTTTTCTATTTCAGCTCCCGTGCCCGAGGAAACAATGAAGGGCAGCAAACTTATGCTTCCAATCAGTGCACTCAACAACTCCGCTCTCAGGCGTGTACTCGCACCCGTCATGACCGCTTCGCGAAGATCCATCCCAAGCCCGCGCAGCTTGTTGATGTAAGAAACCATGACCATTCCATTTTGTACTGCCACACCAAACACAGCAATGAAGCCAACGATCGCGGGAACACTCAATGGAAATCCCGAGATAAGAAGGAAGAACGTACTGCCAACCAGGGCAATAGGTATGTTAAAGATGATCGTGAGTGTGTTTCTAAGTGAGTTAAAGCACGAATAGATCAACACAAACACAAGCAGGAGTGAGATAGGTATCGCAATCAACAGACGTCGCACTGCTTTTTGTTGATTCTCGAACTGTCCTCCCCACGTGATGAAGTAACCCGGCGGCATCTTTACCTGGGACGCAACAACTTGTTGGGCATCGTGAACAAAGCCGCCGATGTCGCGACCATTCACATTGCACATCACTACTACTCGACGCAAAGAATTTTCACGACTGACAACCGCGTCACCACTCGACAATCGAAACGTGGCAAGCTGCCCGAGTGGAATTCGCCCACCGACTGGTGCTGCAATCAGGATATCAGCGAGTTTTTCTACTTGATTACGGTAATCCTCTTTCAACCGCACAAAGATCGCAAAGTGACGCTGACCTTCCAAAACATCAGTCGCTTCGTCACCTCCGATCGCGATCTTTGTCACTTCGAGTACGTCCGAAATATTCAAACCGTAACGAGCGATTTTGTCGCGGTCGACATCGACTTCCAGGTGCTCCTCACCGGCGACTTGTTCGACGGCAAGATCCTCAACGCCTCGAACGTGCGACATCGCGTCTTTAACCTGATCCGCAACGTGCCGCAATGTGTCCTGGTCTTCGCCAAAAATTTTGACAGCGATCTGCGCGTTAATACCTGAGATCAACTCATCGTTACGCGTCTGTATGACCTGAGAAAAGTTAAACTGGACACCCGGAAAACCTTCGACACGATGACGCATCGCGTCGACCAGTTCATCCTTTGTCTTCGCGGTCGTCCATTGTTTCTTGGGTTTCAGACGTACATATATCTCGTCATTACTGACGCTTTCAGGATCGCCTCCCAATTCAGCGCGTCCGATCTTAGCAACCACTGTTTCAACTTCGGGGAACTCACGAAGCGTTTTCTCGATCTGGGCCGAAATTTCAATCGCACGCGATAGTGAGATACTGGCAGGCATGGTCGCACGCACAAGCATGTTGCCTTCATCGATTGTGGGTAGGAACTCGCTGCCAAGTATGTAGACATCCGCAACGCTCCAAACGATCAACCCGCAGGCAATCGCCAACGTAAGGTAACGGTGCGCGATTGCCCAATTGAGAATGGGAATGTAGATACGCTTGACGAAACCAATGATTGGATTTGTGCGCACTTCGCCTTTCTTTAGACGAAGCCATAGGGCACAGAGCATCGGAGCAATGCACAACGCCATGAGCATCGAGCCAATCATAGAAAATGTCACAGCGTAGGCGAGCGGCTTAAACAACTTGCCTTCGATTCCTTGCAGCGTAAATACCGGTAGAAAAACAGCAATTACAATCAAGATGGCAAAGAACATCGGGCGTCCAATTTCCTGAGCAGCTACGAGAATGGCTGCTTGCATTGAGTGCTCACGGTGTTCTTCGAGGTGGCGATAGATGTTTTCAACCATCACGACCGTCGCGTCCACCATCATTCCGATACTGATCGCCAGACCACCCAACGAAGTGAGGTTTGCGGAGACTCCCGAGTACCACATCAGAATGAAAGCGACGAGCATGCAGAACGGAATCGCCGCTGATGTGATCAAAGAACTCCGGAAATCGCCGAGCAGCAGAATCAGAATCACCAAAACCAGCAACTCACCTTCGATCAGTGACTCGACAACCGTGTGCACGCTGTTGTCAACAAGTTCAGCCTGATCGTAAAAATCAACAACAGTCACGCCTTCGGGAAGTGCCTTATTGATTTCCGCCACTTTCTCTTTGAGACGTTCAATGACCTGCTTGGTGTTTTCATTAATTCGTTTCAGAACTATTCCTGTGACAACTTCGCCTTGTCCATTTTTGGTAACAGCACCTTGCCGTATCTCGTTGCCGACTACCACCGTCGCCACATCACTCACTCGTATAGGCGAACCGCTTCGAGAATCGAGCACGATGTTCTTGATGTCTTCGATATCTTTAACGAGTCCAAGGCCACGCACGACGTATTGCTCATCGCCATGCTCAATGAAGTTGGCGCCGGTGTTTTGGTTGTTCGCCTGGATGGCGTCGAAAAGTGCTTTCAGAGTGATGTTGTAATTAACGAGCGCCTGCTGGTCTACGATGACTTGATACTGCTTGACATCACCACCGAAACTCAGCACGTCGGCAACGCCGGGCACAGTTCGAAGTTGTAGTTTCACCACCCAGTCTTGAATCGTGCGTAGTTCTTGATTGCTCTTCCCCTTGCCAACAATCTGATAGAGATAAATCTGACCTGTTCCGGTTGTGATTGGACCCATCTCCGGTTCGAACCCGGCAGGAATGTGTTCTTTTGCAGTACCGAGTCGTTCGAAGACCTGTTGGCGAGCAAAATAGATGTCAGTGTCGTCGGTAAAGAAAACAGTAACTACCGAGAGACCGAACTTAGATTCAGACTCGACGCGCGACACTCCAGCGATTCCATTCATCTCGTTTTCGATTGGAAACGTGATGAGTTGTTCGACCTCTTGCGGCGCGAGTCCTTCGGCTTCCGTATCAATCTCGACTTGAACGGGAGTCACATCGGGAAAAGCGTCGACATTCAATCGCTGAAGCGCCAGTATGCCGCCGGCAACAATCAGTAGAGACACTACCGCGACGAGTAAACGCTCGCGATAGAAAAACGCGATGAAGTTGTCAGTCATATTCTTGACCTCAACCGTTGCCCTTGCTCTTCTGAAGTAGCAAGTAATTCCCTTTTGTCACGACGTGATCACCAGCGCGTAATCCATCAACAATTTCGACGCGATTGTTGCCACGTATCCCGGCCGTCACCACACGTTTTTCATAGCCATTGTTCTCGGCAACGAAAACAATTGACTTGCCACCGTCGTCCAACACCGCTGATTCCGGAACCGAGATCGCAGTACGATTCATCTCTGTTACGATTTCGACGTTAGCGAACATATCGGGTTTGAGACGGCCATCGGGATTGGGAACCTCGGTGCGGACCTTGACGCTGCGCGTGTCAGGATCGACAACGGTAGAAACATAAATGACTCTTCCTGAGAACGTTGTTCCGGGAAATGCAGGCACGGTCAGCTTTACTGGTTGACCATTTCGCACTCGTTCAAGGTCTTTTTCGAAAACGTTCGCATCGATCCACACGCGCGAGATATCGATAATCTTGAAGACATTCGCGTCAGTTCCGACTGTGGCGCCAATCGTTGCATTCCGTTCGACGACGATGCCGTCGATCGGAGAGTTCAATGAAAAGGTAGCCGTGAGGTTGGGTCGTTTAATGAGCCCATCAATGTCCGCGTCTTTCATCCCAAGAATCAACAAGCGTCGACGTGCCGCAGTTAATGCGGCTTTTGTTTGAGCCAGCGAGCTCTCGGCGTTGGCCTTTGCTACATCAAGATCGTGCTCAGCAGACTGAAGATTCTTTCCTGGGACGATCGTCTTTTCGTAGAGCGCCTTCGTGCGATCGTAAGTCTCCTGGGCCAACTTCACTTCTGCCGCAGTGGTGCGCCGCGCGTTCTCGGCGTCAGCAAGAGCCTTGAGATAGTCAGCCTCGGCCTGGTCGATGTCCGCCGATTCAAGGTCTGCTAACTTCTGGCCCTTCCTCACGTGGCTTCCTTGTCCTGCGTAGAGTCGAACCAGCCGTCCCTCGTTGACTGGACCTATTACGGCCATTCGATCTTCAGGAACGAGAATTTTTCCAGTTGCATTAATCGCGCCTGTGATTGTCTGCGGATTTACTATCTCGGTCTCAATAGACTGGTTAGCTGGTTGCTGCTGGGTAGTAGCGGTTGATGCCGACTGGGTCGTCGGGGGTTTGGATGCACTGCAGGCCCAACCAACCATAGCGAATGAAACAATCACGAGCAGTAGCACTCTTCTCTGTTCTAACATATGGGACTTTCCTTTCACGCAGCTCGTTACTTCTGAAGCGGCGTTGCGGTCGCAAGCTCGAGATCGAGCAACGACATCTGGTAATCAAAAAGTGTTTGGTAATAACTTGTGAGTGTGTCGCGGCGAGTGCGGATCGCATCAAGTAGATCCAGTATCGAACTCTCTCCAGCACGAAGCGCAACTTCAGTTAGGTTCTGAATGTCGTTTGCCTTGGCTAACACGCCAGTGCGATAGAGCTCAACCCGGCGCTTCTGCATGTTAAAAGCAACCAGCGCTTTATCGACATCGCTCAAGATCTGATTGGTTACTTGTTGTTCCTGGTTTTGTGCCTTCTGTTTCTCAATGAGGGCCTTCGCTCGTTCACCTTGATTCCGGTCGTGAATGGGGATGGCAAACCCGGCGCCAAATGTGAAACTGCTGGTGCCAGTCGGTACTTGTTCGATGCCGGCACCGAGATTGAGATCAGGAATGCGAAGCGCATTTTGTAAACGGATTGAGGCATCCGCGGCACTCTCTGCAAGTTTCGCCGCTTTGAGATCCGGACGGGCCGCCAGAGACTTGTCGCGGAGATCAGTTAGCGAAAAATCATAACGCTCGTAATCGAGAGTGCCGGCAACTTCGATTTCCATCAATCGATAGTCACCGCCAAGTGTTACTCGCAGATCACGAAGTGCGACTTCGTAATCACGTTGCGAGTTGGCGACGTCGGTATCAAACTTGAGTTTTTCGACTTCAAGCCTGGTCAAATCGAGTCCGGACACTTCACCAAGCTGGACCAGTTCTGCGGTGTGCTTGAGAGTTTCGTCGAATGTCTTCTGGTTTTCGAGCGTTAGATCTAACACAGCTTTCGTGAGCAAGACTGTATAGAACTTCTTTTTCAGATCATTCGTGAGTTGCCACACGGTCATTTCAAATTGGCCACGTGCGACATCGGCGTTGGCATTTGCAACATCGATACGCTTGTTTCGCTTGCCCCCCAACTCAAACGCTTGCGAGATGCCGTAGTCGTAGGTTTGCCCGGTAACCAGTGGACCACTGAGGTTAATCGGCAGGTCTGAGAGACCGAACGAAAACTGAGGGTTCGGCTTTAGTCGTGCCGTTAACTTCTCGGCCTCTGCGGTATCGATGTCATAACGCGCCGCAATCAACTGCAGATTCTTCTGCATAAAGATCTGAAGCGCGTCCGTCAGCGTAATAAGGCGTTTAGGCGGGGTCGTGTTCTGGTCTTGAACTTGTGGAAGCGGCGAGACCACCTTTCGAGAAGACACCGCTTGCTGAGCCAAGACTTGCGGCGCGCACACAATTAAGAAAAGAAAAACCGTAAAACCTGTCGGCCATACGCTATTAGCATGGCTCCGATGTGTGCCAACATAACAGTTAGCGCGCTGGAACATTCCTGCACCTCACATTCATACCTATTCAGTTGTCATGGGCCACCAGATGTGGAGGACATTGGTGGTCACGATCAGTCAAGCCGCAGAGACTGCGAATACTGCCTACTTGATTATTGAGACGGAAAAGGTGAACTAAACCGCCGGCTTGGTTAGACGTTTTGTGGTGGTGCGCGACCTGAGCAGCTATGGGTTGAAGTTGATCTGTAGGAAACTACAAGTGGTGAAGCAAGAGCGACTTCAATAAGAGAAGTGTGCGTGAGAAGTGTCGTCTGGGTAAGGCAGTCCACAAGCTGACGTTGAAACTGACACATGGAACAATCACGCTGATGGTTATAGCCACCTGTTGAGGAATCAGACTGTCCTGTGTCGTTGAGAGCAACTACACCCGGTTGTCCAGGTTGATGAAGCCCGTGGCTATGCACGGTCTCCACGAGTGCCCCGTAGGAGATCATCAGGAGCAACGGGTAAACGAGCAAAGCCCTGAACTTCTTTTGTGAGAGAGTGATCACCAGCTTAAAGTTTGCCTTATCAACCGACCGCTTTCTGCCTTGGACTGGGCCACATGATATTTCACGGGCCCGATTTTCGCTAGCCAACAGAAGCCACTGAGGGAGTGCGTCGGTTCAAATCGTTCAAATTACCTTTTACACCGTAGCCGTTCTGGATAGCCGCCTGTATGATTGACAGCCTTAATCCACTAAACGGCAATCAGCAATCACAATCTCCCATGATCGTTCATCTTATCGACGGCACTTACGAACTCTTTCGTCACTTCTACGGCATTCGACGGTTTCGCAAGACTGATCCGCCCTTTGGAGCTGTCAGTGCCCTCCTTCGCATGATCGTGAAAATGATTGACGAGGGAGCTACACACATGGGCGTTGCCACCGATCACATCATTGAATCGTTCCGTAACGAGTTGTGGCCTGGATACAAAACAGGAGCCGGAATCGAACCAGCATTGCGAGCCCAATTCACTCCACTTGAAGAAGCTTTAATGGCCATGGGAATTACGACTTGGGCCATGGTGGAGTTTGAAGCCGATGATGCACTTGCGGCGGCCGCCCATCTCGCTGCAATCGACGATCAAGTGGATAAGGTATGTATCTGGACTCCGGATAAAGATCTTGCGCAATGTGTCGTCGACGATCGCGTCGTGCAAATCGATCGACGCAACAATCAAATACGCGACGAACAAGCAGTGATTTCTAAGTTTGGGGTCGCCCCGAAGCTCATACCTGATTATCTTGCCCTGGTTGGTGATTCTGCTGATGGTTTCCCCGGTCTTCCCGGGTATGGACCTAAGACCGCCGCGACGCTGATTAACCGTCACGGACATCTTGAGGAGTTTCCCCCGACTGCGTTGAAGGAAGAGAACCGCGATCTAGTGTTGCTCTTCAAACAGCTCGCTACTTTGCGAATTGATGCAGCCCTGCCGTCTCACTCTCCTCCCCTTTTCGACGACGTCGATGAACTGCGTTGGCGTGGTCCAACTGCAGCCTTCCCCACGGTTGCGGAAAGAATCAACGATACTAAGCTTGCGAGGCTCGTGGAGAAGCTCGCTGAAAAGGTGTTGTGAGTATTCAGCGTAAACTCTGTCCACAGACTACCTTGTCATCTGAGTAAGCTGTGGACGGCTACCACTCCGTTTTAATTTTCAATACTCATCAGGATTCCAGCTTTGCGGATAGACGACCAGATAACTCGATGGCGAAGAGCTGCGTAATAAGACAGATTGCCATCCCACTTGCGAGAAAGAACAAATGAAACGCATCTCACTCGGCTCGGTCGTTTTGCTGTTCCTGTGTTCACTGTCCCACACTGCACTTGCGAAACCAGATTTCAGTGAACTCGATCGCACAATTCCCGCTGAGCTCAAAGAGAAGAACACACCCGGCAGTGTAATCACTGTCATTAACGGCGACAGCGTGGTCCATCAAAAAGCATTTGGGGTCGCGAACGTTGAGACAAATGCATCCCTACAACCAGAGATGTTGTTTCGACTTGGTTCCACCACAAAGATGTTCACTGCCGCTGCGCTTGTGACTCTAGCGGAACAGGGCCGGATAAAACTCGACGAGCCAATCGGAAATCGCATCAAGGGATTAAGTCCAAAGATTTCACAAGCCACGCCAGGTAACCTCTTGAGTCATTCCGCAGGATTTCGCGATTTTGCTGCGCCGTTGATCTCGAATGACGATTCAGCATTGAAGACAATGGTGCACTCATGGACCGATGACGTCTTCTTCGCAAACCAAAACGAGGTCTACTCCTATTCAAGTCCTGCCTACTGGTTGTGTGGCGATGTCA
>PSRF01000132.1 GCA_003175865.1 Blastocatellia bacterium | reverse complement strand
GCGTGATGCTTGAAAGCGCGCAATTCGAAGTTGCCGCCCAGCTCACGATTGATTCGCGCGAGCACATTCAAATTGAAAGCGGACGTCACACCCAGCGCATCGTTGTATGCAGCTTCAAGAATGCGTCGATCTTTTTTCAAGTCTGCTCCGAGCAAAAGAGCGTCGCCTTTTTCGAGCACACTGCGCATCGCCTTAAGGAACCGAATCGCCTCGGCAGGATCAAAGTTACTGATGTTAGAACCAAGAAATAATGCAAGCGTTCGTCCGCGTTGTTTCTTTCCGAGTTCTGCAAGACCGGCAAAATAGTCTGCAGCATATGCTTCAATCCTGAGGAGCGGGTACGACTGGAGCAGAATTCTCGAACTGCTCTCCAGCGCAGTCGCAGAGATATCAACAGGCATGAAGACAAGTTCGTTTTGTTCTCTTAGCAATGCTTCAATTACGAGTCGTGTTTTTGACGCACTGCCGCTGCCCATTTCAACAAGTGTCTTTCTACCTTCGACAGACGATGCAATTTCGTCTGAGTAGTGCTGAAGAATCTCATTCTCGGCGCGCGTCAGATAGTATTCAGGAAGAAGACAAATCGCTTCGAAGAGCTGAGACCCGAGTTCGTCGTAAAAATACTTCGGCAAGAACCGCTTTGGATGTGCTGTGAGCCCTTTGCGTACGTCTTCGGCGAGACCGGCAAGTGGATCACGTTTTACGAGATTGTGAATTACGAGTCGCTGGTCCTGCGTGTTGACCTGTTGTAGACGGGCCGGTGTAGTCTGGGCCAAAGAACCCTCCTTGCATAAACAGCAGCCAATGAACGCGGGGGACGGATTTCAGGTCGGGATATGATAGCGACAAAAGAACGAGTCAGGAAGTGCCGTGACCACTTGAACCATGGCCTATCGTGTTAGATACTTGTCCGCACCCCAATTCAACCCGATCGTTAGCTTCCATGGCCCCAATACGCCCAGCCATGATAAATGCGCGACTCCTCTTGCTGTCTGCCCTGTTAGTAACGCAGGCTAGCCTGATTGCGCGTGCACAAACCGGCGGCAAACAGTCATCCCCCGACAAGAGACAGAGTGAAGTACTCAACGAACAACGTCTTGCATCGCTCATGTCTGCGGTCGGCATTCGCGTGGACCAGGCAAGTCGATTCACGCCAGGCCTAACTTATCAATCGCTGCGCCTTCGTCTGACAACGGACACTAAACCGGCCAACGCCGCAATCACTTCACTCGCGCAGAAATTCACTTCATCGATCACATCGAGTGAGCGGAGGTCGGGCCAATTACCGCGGCAACGTTCGCTGGAACTGTCGTCGCAGCATGTCGTTCTGCTGACGGTCGACAATGCGAATCATCTCCGTTGGTGGTCCCTCATTCCTGATCCGCGAATCCTGCGCGCCGAAGAGCCGGATGCTTCCAATCGACTCTCTGGAACCATAATCTATCAGCCAAATGTGGAGACAATTTTCGAAATTCCTGACGACCCTGTCGCTACCGAGTTGCGTCTCTATCATCCACAGTGGACCGAGGACGGATTTGTTCTGACGCTGGTCAGCACACTGTCGCTCAAGAACTAAATGCAGCCAACGAATCACCAAACATTCAAGCACCTCACATGTACGGGCATGCTTTTGTTTGTCGTTTTGTCGTCCCTGGCACTAGTTTACGGTGAACCCACAACAACCATCATCAACAATGGACCAGCCGCCTCACGTGTGGATATCGCCATTCTCGGCGACGGCTATACAGCGTCGGAGATGACCAAGTTTCAGAATGATGTGCAGACGTTTGTGCAGGCAATGTTTGCGCAGGACCCTTATCGTGAGTACCAACGATACTTCAACGTTCGGCGCGTTGACGTGATCAGTAACCAATCTGGTGCAGATCATCCTGAGCGAGGCGCGTTTGTCGATACCGCTTTCGACGCGACGTATGACTGCTCCGGCACACAACGCCTTATCTGCGTCAACACCACGAAAGTTCTTAGCGCTCTCCAACGCAGCCTTTCACCGGCTGAGTACGACATGAAACTGATAATCGTCAACGACTCAGAATATGGAGGTTCGGGCGGAACTGTAGCAGTAGCATCCACAAACGCTCAGGCCGTTGAAATTATTCTGCATGAGTTGGGCCATAGCTTCGGGTTGTTGCTCGATGAGTATGGCGGCTCGACCTGTTCTCAATTCAGTGAACCTGGTGCGCCCAATATCACGGCAGTAAGCTCGCGGAATCAGATTAAGTGGAACTATTGGATAGACGCGAATACTCCAGTGCCCACGACGAGCCCGTCTCTCGGCGTGCCCGGGTTGTTCCAGGGGGGTTGGTTTTGTGACAACGGCTATAACCGTCCGACGTACGATTCAAAGATGCGTACGCTCGGGCGCCCATTCGATCAAATCAATACCGAACAACTCGTTAAACGGATTTACAACGTCGTATCGCCCATGGAGAGTGGCTCGCCTGCGTCAACCTCCATAACACTAAATCAAAGCGACTCGCAGCTGTTTCTTGTTAATAGCCCCGCGCCTTTGACGCATACGCTCGACGTCACATGGTTTATCGACGGACAGTTTCACAGCACCGGTCAGACATTCTTCGTAACCGGCACGGAACTGTCTCCGGGAAGTCACAGCATTGATGTGTTAGTTAAAGACAACACTTCGTGGGTGCGGAGCGATATGGAGCAACTGTTGTCTGACTCGAAACATTGGACCATTACGCTGACTGGTAATTCGGCGCCTCCGCCTAATCCTGGTCCAACTCCGACAAGTGCACCCGTACTGATTACGGAAGACAACTTACAACGTGCGGTCGCGCTGGATTCAGTAACGATGTTGCGCGATCCTTTTTCTGCGACTACGAACAACAACTTCAGCGCTGATCATCGCACTCGCATAATTTTGTATGCGCAGAACATAGATTGGACCAGCATGCAGAACGTTTCCGCCCTAACTGCGCAAGTTGATTTTGGTCCAACGGTACTTCCTGCCGTCGTTGAGTTCATCGGGTTCGTTTCCGACATTAATGGCTATGCTCGCGTAGTAGTGCGCTTACCAGATGGCCTGCCATTGACGGGAGATGTAGGCGTGAGGATTGCGATTAACGGTGTATTCAGCAACCGCGTTCTAATCGGCCTGAAACCCTAGTGTCCGAAAAGCTTTAGCTTGTCGTCAGCTGCTTCTTTCAGGCCCTGAGTTTCCAGCAGACGGGCGAACAACAAGCTACTAATCTCCGATAAGCCTCAGCTTGCCGTCGACTTTAATCCTTGAGCTCTTCCAACTCCACCACGGACTTTGAATACCAACCCAACGACAAGCTAAAGCTTATCGGACATTTTTCTTGCTCTAAAACGAACGTTCGTGCTATATAACCAGACGCCTCTAAGACGAGGTGTTGCAACCGTGACCGAAACACAATTACGAAAAGCGGCCAAACAGGTCGCAGCTACTGGACGCAAGGCCCAGGGCGAGCGCACACGCAAAGCCATTCTTGAAGCAGCGGTCCATATCGCGTCGGCAGAAGGGCTGGAAGGCCTGACAATCGGTCGACTCGCGCTCGAACTCTCGATGAGCAAGAGCGGTCTTTTTGCGCACTTTGGTTCCAAGGAAGATCTCCAGGTCGCGACCGTCGAAGCGGCGCGCGCGATATTCATCAATGAGGTCATTCGTCCTGCCTTTGAAGCGGCGCAAGGTCTTGCGCGCCTTTGGAAGCTCTGCGACATCTGGCTCGCGTACGTTCAAAGTGGCGTCTTTCGCGGCGGCTGTTTCTTTGCAGCTGCCGCGGCGGAATTTGATGGTCGACCTGGTCCAGTTAGGGATCGCATTGCGGAGATCATGAAGGAATGGCTGACTACACTTCGCAGTACGATCATCGAAGCACAAAATTCCGGTCAACTGATCAAGGACATCGATCCGACGCAACTCGCCTTCGAATTTAATTCTCTTGAACTCGGCGCTAACTGGGCCTTCCAACTCTATGGCGATGGTCGCGCCTTTTCGCGGGCACGCGAGGCGATTCGTGAACGACTCGCTCGTTACGCCACAGCTACAGGGCTTCCGTTGGTAAGCGCTTCCAAAGCAAGACAGCGAGTTTGATTATGACTGAAGCGCGAAAGAGTCATGAGCCTTCGAACGGCATGCTAAAGCGCAAAGCTGTGTGGGATAGCCTGCGACTCGAGCATTGCCGGATGCGCGACGGTCACTTGCCGGAACATCGTCATCGCGAACACGTGATTCTGATGGCCCTTAGCGATGGGTGTAAGGGTGAATTCCGCACGGAAAGTGGCTCAGGTCTGAGCGGTACGCAAAGGAGAGGTGCAGTTTGTGTCGTTCCGTCGGGGTTGGCCCATACCGCAACATTGTGTGGTAACTCCGAGCATCTTGCACTCTATCTGGATCCTGCACTGGTTCGTCGAGCAGCTTCTGAATCGCGTCTTGCCTCAGGATTCGAAATCCTCGAGAAGTATCCGCGCAGGGACAACGTCATCAAGAGTGTCGCGTTCGCGTTGCTCGGTGAGCTCGATTCGGAGGGTTTGAGCGGACGACTCTACGCCGAATCGTTGGCGAATGTACTGGCCATACATCTACTGCGCTATTATACCGCGGCCGGCATAAAACCGGAGAAATTTAAGGGCGGACTACCCGGTACAAAACTGCGCCAGGTGATGGCATACATTACCGAGAACTATGCTAACGACATTAGACTCGACGAACTTGCGCAAGTGGCAGGAATGAGTAACTTTCACTTTGCGAGAGAGTTCAAGCGAACCACGGGAACATCGCCTCATCAGTACTTGATCAATTTTCGAATTGAGCGCGCCAAGAAATTACTTGGTGATGAACGCCTCCCATTGATTGAAGTCGGTTTGCGCTCCGGATTCAGTCATCAAAGTCACTTCACCAGACTGTTTCGCAAGTTCACGGGTACCACCCCGCATTCATACCGATTGAGCCTGCAAAGCTAAGTAAATTCCCGGTGTTAATCCTCACTCATCAGCAAGATCAGTCAATCATCAGCAATAACAGGAAAGACCTGGTGCCGCTTCAAATCCTAAACTCGCAGTTCATTTGCTGGACCAGCGGGAAGGGGGAACGACGCTGTGAAGCTTTGGAACCTATTACTCGGAAGTCTACTCGTATTGTGGCTGGGTGGAAACATCGTTGGTCAATCAAGAGACCTAGTGTTCATAAATCTCGGCAATGAATTGGCCGCGCAAGAGAAGTACGAACTCGCGATCAAGCAATATGAGCGAGTCTCGTCAAATAATGGGATGGCATACCAGCGGGCGCTTTACAACATTGGAGTCTGTTACTACGAGCTGTGGCGCACACACGACGCGATTGTCTTTTACAGACGTGCGCTTGAAGCGAGCAACTCCAGGTATCCGCAAGCGTCTTACGCGCTCGGAATAGCACTTCAAGATCAAGACGACACATCAGCGGCTCGCGCTGCATATCAACAGGCACTCGACGCATCGAATGGGAAGTATGGACCAGCAGCATACAAGCTCGGAGTAATGGCAGCACACGAGGGCGAAACTGAGCGGGCTGTTGCACTGTTCAAACAAGCCGCCACTCAGCCTGGCCCGCACGTCGCCGCAGCGCGCAACAATCTGGGAGTCATGTTTGCGCGTGAAGGAAAACTTGTTGATGCGGAGAAGCAGTTCCAGTTGGCACTCAAACACGCAAACGGAAGTTTTGCCGATGCGGAACACAATCTTGAGTTATGCCGGTTAATGCGAACAACTGCGGTGAATCAGAAGATCGCCGAACTCACTCTATCGATGTAGTCAGAACATCGTTGTAGAGAACCCAGACAGTTAGCGGGTGGCTACCGGTCAACTCAATAGAAGGCGGAGAGTTTGAGTGATAGCTACCCGTCGCTACCGCCCTGGGTTCTCTAATTACTCTTTACACATTCTCGGGAGAACAACCGTGGAAACAAAACTAAGCGATGCACTAGTCATCCTCAAACTCTTTGAGATCAGAAGCGAAGAGCGAATGCGACAAGCACGCGCGTGGTTCTTTACTGAGTTTCAACCGAAGAGCGGACTTGAAATTCTTGCATTGATG
>PSRF01000112.1 GCA_003175865.1 Blastocatellia bacterium | reverse complement strand
CCTTTCGAAGATTTCACTTGTCATAATAAAGGGGCGGCCACAGAGTGCCGCCCCTACAGTTTAAGTGTAAACAAAGCGGTGTCGATCCGCCGGACTCCAAGAAGGTGTAATTCGGCAGAGAGATCATTTACGATGGCCGTGTGATTAAGCCATCCACTCGAACTGCACAATTCCATTACGCAATTCGCAACATCGTCACGTCCGCCGAAGCTCTCGAACGATCAGGACGACACGTCATTTATCTAAACATTGGTGATCCTCAGGTCTTCGGCTTTCATCCACCAAATCTGATCGTCGAGGTTGTTCAACGAGCGCTCAAGGAGGACTTCACCGGCTACGCTCACTCAACTGGCTTACCAGAAGCAAAACTATCAATCTCCAAATACGCTTCCAGTCTGGGAACGGCAACGACACCAAACGATGTCATTGTCACGAGTGGTGCATCTGAAGCCGCTGACCTCGTATTGACTGCTCTGTTGAACGAAGGTGAGGAGGCTTTGCTGCCCGCTCCAGGCTATCCAATTTATCCGGCAATCATGGCGAAGCTCGGTGCTGTGATCCGTTACTATAAGTTAGATGAACAAAATAACTGGCAGCCTTCCGTTGACGAGATCAAGTCGCTGATTACTAAACGAACCAGGGCAATCATTCTAATCAATCCAAATAACCCGACCGGCTCAATCACTCCAGACGAAACCACGAAACAAATTCTCTCCTTGGCAGCAGAGCATGAATTGGTAGTCATCTCCGACGAGGTCTACCGCGAGTTGTGTTTCGTTGAGCCACCTACAACCGCATCGGTATTAACTAAGAACATCGGTGCGCCAGTGATTACTTTGGAGAGTTTGTCCAAAACTCACTTGATACCTGGCTGGCGAGTCGGCTGGATGCGGTTCACGCATGCCGAGAAAATGTCGCAGCTCATTACAGCTATTACGCGACTGGCCAGTGGCAGGCTCTGTTCGCCCACTCCACCACAATATGCAATCAAGCCGGCGCTTGAGGGCAACCGGAGTTTCATGGGCGATTTCGTTCGCGATCTAAAGGCGCGTCGCGACTTTGCTGTGTCTCAGATTCGTGACATTAAGGGACTATCATGTACCACGCCAGAAGCAGCGTTCTATTTGATGGTCAAAGTAGACGACCTTCATGATCGCAATGACGAACAGTTTGTACTCGAAATGTTGGAACAGAGTGGTGTACTTGTGGTTCATGGATCTGGTTTTGGTTGTGACTCCAGAGCAGGTTTTTTCCGGCTGGTCTATCTCGGAAATCAAGAGCTGCTTAACTCCGCGTTAACTAACATTCGTAAATTCATGCTTTCGCGTTAAATCACCATGTCATTCAGAAGTAAGACCCCTGCATTTACCGGTCTCAGTCGTCTCAGAAACCTGATCGCCGACTCGATGGCCATCAATATGGGATCCGCGGCAACGATCATTTACGTGCGCGGTCGCGGTGTAGTTGTCGACGAGCCCTCTCTCATCGCGCTTGATAATGCCAGCGGCGAAGTAATTGCCGTTGGTACCGAAGCGCAAAAGATGTATGGACGAGAGGCGCGCGGAGTTACGGTTTTTGCGCCCATGGTAAATGGAGTCGTTGCGGACTTTGAGAAGACGAAACAAATGCTCGCTATCTTTGCAGGCAGCGCACGCAGTAGCTTCTCTCATTTCAGTCGACGAGCATTGATGAGCGTGTTGACCGGCATTACGCCTGTCGAACGACGTGCGTTTCTCGGCGCCGCCGAGCACGCTCGGATCGGTCGCGTGTGGATGGTAGAAGAGGGCCTAGCCGCTGCTCTTGGTGCTGGCGTGAGAATGGATGATCCACGCGCTTCCGTGGTCATCAACGTCGGTGGCGGGACCACGAGTGTGACTGTCATTGCGAACGGTGACATCGTACATGCGACGGGAGAAAGAATTGGAGCCTCAGACATTAACGCTGCAATCGTCAATCACGTTCGACGTCATCGTGGGTTGTCAATCGGCGCACAAACAGCCGAGAGACTGAAGCTTGAACTCGCATCAGCAACTGTTCCTGATGATCTGTCGCAGTCGGCAACAATCAGTGGTCGCGATGTGGTCACCGGCAGTCCGGCGGCGATCGAAATAACAGCTGGCGAGATTTATCCGGTGGCCCAGGAAGTTGTAAGAAAGATAGTGGACGGAATTGCTGCTACTTTGACGGAGCTTCCACCTGAAGTTGCAGGCGATGTTTTTGAACGTGGGTTGATTCTGACTGGTGGCGGTTCACTCTTTGGTGGCATCGACGCCTATTTGCGGGAGAGAACAAAGCTATTCGTCTTTGTTGCCGACGAACCACGTTATGCAATTGTGCGTGGGCTTGCCCAACTCTTCGATGAGCCAAAATGGTTGCGTCACTTCAAAGAGGACAACGCACCCGCACTGTTGGCTGATGAGGCTGGATGAATATTACAGAACCCAGAGCGTTAGCGACCGTAGTCTGGGGTAGCGACGGAAAGATCAGAACAGGAGTGAGGCGACATCGCTACTTCGGTCGGTCGTTTTTCGGCTGGTCGCATATCTCAAACGACATGTGTTCGATCTGTCGATGAAACGCCGCGGCCGCCCGGCAATAGTCATATAGCATCCATTCCAAACGATCGTCGATCTGCGGGTCCTGACCTGCCTTAGCTGCCTTCTCAACGGCCGCCTTTAACTCAACCGCCAGACGATTGAAGTCTCTCCAGTGATGTCGCTCGTGCTCAAGCACGTCCGGCAATTCTGATTTCGATAAATCATTTCGCAGCAGAATTCTGGTTTTGAACTTTACGTTGTCACCGTTTACGTCATAGTTCCACAGAAAACACCCGTTCTTTTCGCCGGAGCACTCTTTCGCGATCACGTCGGATGGTAATGATTGCGGTGACGGCGGTTTATCAAATCCAGTGATCTTTATGCCCATGGGCGGGAAGATTGTTAGACGGCAAGGGCGTTTGTCAAGATATGGACCGCTGTGATCTCACATTACTTTCAACAACACTACAAATGAAACTATCAGTATCAAGAGACCAAACGCAGGCGCGAAGAGTCGGCCTAAAAGCATAGAGTGCTTCGTCGCGTTGAAAACATGTGCCGTCACAACATCGCCTTCATTGCGCTCTCGCAGCCATACCATATATTCGTCAGACTGCATCTCGTCGCAACGGCGAGTGACAGGGTCATTGAAACGATTAACAAAAGGATTATTTAGGTAATGGGTTGCTCTCATTGTCTTGCTCCTTTTTAAATAGCCACCGAGAGGAGTGGCGCCGTTGTCATTGCCCGGAGCAATGACCATGCCGAACCACGGTTTTGCGGAAATATCAGAGCTAAACACTATTTCGATGCCCAGACTAAGCAGACTGCCGACAATTCGGTAAGTCGACTACACGAATTGGGTAAGCGTACGGCTGAACCGCAAGGCCCGATTGTTTGGAGCGGTGTGGTGTAGTAATGTCGTGCGCCCCTTAAATATTATTCCAACGGGAATGCTGGGAGCGCAGGTGTCCCGCCTGCCGTGTTAACAAAAACAAGGATCGCAATGCGGGCAGGCGGGGACGCCTGCGTTCCCAGCATTGGGTTGCGTGCCGTTCTATCAACTTTATGACTTCACTCTGGCATGTCGATGATCAGACTGGACGACTCGTAGAACTAACGAGTCACGAAGGTGATCTTAAAGAAGCGCCCCTGCGCCGAGATGTGCGGTCGCTTGGTCGTCTGCTTGGTGAAGTGTTGAAAGAGCAAGTGGGCAACGAACTCTTCGCAGCGGTTGAAGAACTTCGGCTCCTCTTAATCGAACATCGCGAACGACCAACTCAAGACACTTCCGGTAAATCCCTTATCGAAAGAGCGGAAGAGATCGTTAGTCACATGAATGTCGAGCAAGCGCACGACATGACCAAGGCTTTTGCGACCTATTTCGAACTTACCAATCTCGCGGAAACAAATCACCGTAAACGTCGGCGACGGGCCGCACAAAGTTCTCCTGAAGTACTGGCTCAACCAGGTTCGTTCCTCGGTACCTTGCGGCGTATGCATGACGCCGGCATCACTGAACAACAAGCACGAGACTGGTTGAATAAAATCGAAGTGACACTCGTTTTCACTGCACACCCGACAGAGGTTGCGCGTCGGACCGTTCTCTTCAAACGGCAACGAATTGCAGAAGAACTTGAACAGCTTGATCGTTTGCCGCTTACCGAACGCGACGCAGAAAAACACGAACAGGCAATAATCGCGGAGATCACTGGGCTGTGGCAGACGGACGAAGTACGCCGGAGACGCCCAACGGTCCGCGACGAGATCAAGATGGGCCTCGATTACTATCCAAGTGTTCTCTTCAAAACGCTGCCGGAACTCTATGACGAGTTGGCAAGCGACTTTCGCGAAGCATACGGAATTGAATTGAGCGGCCGTGAGCTTCCCCGTTTTGTTCGTTTTGGATCCTGGATTGGCGGAGATCGTGACGGGAACCCAAACGTCACTCCAGAGTGCACGCGCGATGCATTGGAGATCGCTCGCGAAACTCTTTTCGATTTTTATATTCAGAAGGTTGATGAACTAATTTGGCGACTCACTTCGTCAACATTTCAGTCAGGTGTATCTGCCGAACTAGAAGCAGCACTGGACCAGTACGAACAAACGATTTCCGCGCATGGTCTTCATCCAGAACGCCATCCTAAAAATGAAGTCTACCGACGTTACCTCGACTTTGTTTTGGCGCGATTGAAAGAGGCAAGAAACCAACACAGAAGCGAAGCGACTGAATCCTCTAGTCCTATTCTCAACGACATCGCTTACCAAAGCTCCGAGAAATTCCGTGTTGACCTGACGCTCATACGCGAGAGTCTGGTCACCAACCAGGGTAGTCGATTGGCAACGATGCTCGTCGATCCGCTTCTGCGCCAGCTCAATACATTCGGTTTTCATCTTCACACGCTTGATGTTCGTCAACACGCGCTAATACATGCCCGAGCGCTCAAAGAGTTCACGCCGCCGGCGTCGGTGCAATTGACCACGCCTCC
>PSRF01000156.1 GCA_003175865.1 Blastocatellia bacterium | reverse complement strand
AGGTCAAATCACCACAAATGCCTTTGAAGATTAATCAGTTGATCACGGAACTGTGAAGCTGCTCCTTACTCTGGTCATCGTTATTGCGGTAACGTTTGTAGTTGCTAACTCTGCTGCGGCGCAGATAGCCACCCCCATTGCGCGAACTGATCATTCGCAAAACTCTCTCAACGAACTGCGCGACAAACATAGTGCTTTGCTTATCGTACTCCGATCGGCCATTGTAAATGCCGACGATAACGAGCGAGAGATAATTGAGATGGTATTGAGGTCCGATCCGCATCCAAGCGGCCGCTTACAATGGGTCTACACTACAATTTCAAAAAGGCTCAATCGCTACATGCAGAAATACGGTAGCTTGACGGCAGCAAGAGATTTATCAAACGCGGATTATGTGATCTTCTTTAACCTGCTTGAATATCGTCGCATTCTTGATACCACGTATCCTTACGGTGAGTTGTTTGTTATTGTGAAAGGCGTGCCGGAATTGCAAATACCTCCAAGAATCATCTGGAGGTCCAGAAAGGTACTCTACTCCGCCGATGCGATCGGTGATCTCATTCATGAACTAAAATTACTGCGAGGCGAAGAGTAGTTCGATAAGTTTGATTTTAGATTTTTGATTGCCTGAGTCAGTCTTTGAACCTCGAGTCTTAAATCTTAAAATCACGTCGAATCGCGGCAAATGCTGAAGAAGAAAATCTTTTTTAAACCTTCGGCCAGGAAGAACAAATGCTGACACACATTGTTGTCTGGAAGTATCGCGCAGACGTGGAGCAATTCGCCCGCGAGGAGCATGTGAACCTCTTGCGCAGCCTACAATCTCAAATACCGGAAATAAGGAGTCTGTCCGTCGGCTTCGACATCCTGCACCTCGCCCGTTCCTACGACACTGGACTCGTGGCTTTCTTCGATGACCGTGCTGGACTCGACACCTACACAATCCATCCAGAACACGTGAAGGTTGCCGAGTTTGGAAGAAGCATCAGCGAACACGTCGCCTCTGTCGACTTCATCAGTTGAACACACGCGAGTCATAGTTGATTAGATGAAGCGAGTAAAGAAAGTTCTCCTTGTCCTCCTTCTCTTGATGTTGGTTTCGCAGATTCCCTTCGCTTACCGGCGTTACAAACTGCACAAGCTCAATTCCGCAATTCAGCTCGCAAATTCCAAGCACAACGTCCTGGAAACGGATCAAGGCTATAAAGAGTATCGGGGCGTTGCGCATGTTCATTCGTTCTTAGGTGGTCATAGTAGTGGTCAGTTCGCCGACATCATTTCCGCAGCACAAGCTAATCAGCTCCAGTTCGTGATCATGACCGAACACAAGGAGAAAGACTTCGATACCGCGGAGATGACTCTGAAGGGTGACCACGGTGGCGTGTTATTCGTAAATGGCAACGAGGTCAGTTTGCCTAACGACGACCGTCTGCTTGTCCTACCCGGAACGCCTTTTGCTGATTTATCAGGTCAAAGCTCCCAACGTAACCTTCCTGGGCAGGTTGGAATAGTCGCTTATCCTGAGAGTTTCAAATCGTGGCAAAGCACCGCGTATGACGGAATAGAGGTGTACAACGTCTATTCAAATGCGAGACAGATTAATCCCATCGTCGCATTCTTCGACGTGCTCTGGTCACATCGAAGTTATCCAGATCTGCTGTTCGCGAGTTTTTACAAACGTCCAGACGAGAACCTACGGCGCTGGGATCAGCTATTAACGACGCGTAAAGTCATTGGGCTCGCGGGAAATGATGCTCATGCAAATATTGGTCTCTCTTTAATCGACAGCTCCGGCAAAACGCTTGTGGGATTGCAGCTTGATCCTTATCCAACAAGTTTTCACCTCGTACGTTTACATGTGCTACTTCCAACTGATCAGAAACTCGACCAGACTAATCTGCTTGCGGCGCTCAGAGAAGGTCACTGTTTCATCGGTTTCGACCTATTTGGGGATACTTCAGGCTTCCGGTTTACGGCAAAAAATGGAGCGGAGAACCGCATCCAGGGCGACGAAATAGCGCTGACTCAGAACACACGTCTTGAGATTGCTTTACCGGTTGCTGGTAGCATCAGGTTAGTAAAAGATGGAAGCGCAATCGGCAACGATGGTCAGATTACCTTCAAAGAGTTTGAGGTAAAAGAGAAGGGTGTCTACAGAGTGGAAGTGTACTTACCCCAGCTTGGTCGACCGGTCGGTGATCAACCATGGATCATTTCGAACCCAATTTACGTACGATAGTTTGTCAGTGAAAAGGAGACAGCCAGATTTGACTGTCTCCCAAAAACGGCATCGCCCCATGGGCTGCCCTGCTAACTGCCCAATGGGGCGACGAACCTGACCGGAAAGCTCCGGTTTACTTGTCTTCGGAAGCGGTGCGTACGTTCACCGAATTACTGTAGGAAGTCGAGTGATTGACTTCGCTCCCCCGTGATTCCCGAGTGTTGTAGGGTGAAGGGGGTACAGCCTTCCACACACTGTTTTTTCAAGTGATCTCAGTCTAGTTTGCGCCCCATGAAACTGTCAAGACGCAGCTTGACCGAACCCGAATAATACAAACATAAATTAGAATCGAATTGGGGCTAGTAACCCTTCAAAACTAACCTAAATCATATGGAAATTCGCATCCTTACTCCAAAAATATTCAGCTTCAAAAGAACTGTGATCAGCCACGGCTGGTATGGCCTGCTACCCTTCGAATTCGACCGACAGAACTGGCGACTGAAACGGGTAATCGACCTAAATAAGCGGCGACCAATCACTGTCGAGATTTCAGGTACTAATCGATTTCTCCGAGTTGAATTCGGGGAGGATTTGGGCGACGCACACATCGAAAAGGTCACTCGAGATGTGCGGCATATACTCCGCCTCGACGACGACCTGGAAACGTTCTACGCGACGGTCCGATCCGACCCTGATTTTGCCTGGATCGAGATCCAGGGTGCGGGTCGTCTGATCCGATCCCCAACTGTTTTCGAAGACCTTGTGAAGATGATCTGCACGACGAACTGTTCGTGGGCGTTGACCCAAAAAATGGTTACCGGGCTAGTGGAAAAACTCGGACGCAAAACCACCGATAGGCGCAATGCCTTTCCTGTCCCAGAGGCTTTAGCTGCTCAGCCGGTCGAATTTTTTGTTAAAGAGGTACGCGCAGGTTACCGCGCACCATACCTTAAAGAACTTGCGGAGCGAATAGTGAGTGGTGATCTGAATGTCGAGGCCTGGCTCCACAGTGAACTACCAACTACAGAGTTGATCAAACAGATCAAATCTGTGAAGGGTGCGGGAGACTATGCTGCGGAGAATCTTCTGAAGCTACTGGGACGCTATGACGGATTGGCGTTGGACAGCTGGACTCGAGCGAAATTCTTCGAAGTAAGAAACAACGGAAAGAAAACGACGGACCGAAAAATCGCCCAGTACTACTCGCGTTTCAATCAATGGCGTGGACTCGCATTGTGGTGCGACATGACGCGTGATTGGTTGCAATAGAAATCGGGGGCATGCGACTGCGTTGCTGGCTGTCGGATGCTCCCGATCACCGGGGAACTTTCGAGTGTTCTACTTATTGAAAACGAGCGTCGAGTCTTGTGGACCGCGACCTCCTTCGCTGTGACGTGTGACTGTCAACGTCTTGCCATCACCAGACAGCGTTAACTTATCGCTTGAGTTGGACGTCGATTCACTGCCGTCCTGTCTTTGGAACGTTGTCTTCTGTGTCAGCTCCAATGTTTTTCCATCACCGGACCAGGACGCTTTCCTGACAAACTTCGCTGGTCCCATTTCACCGTTGGTTTCAGTGCCGCCAAGACTGTAGGTGCGTGGTCCACCCATTCCAGGCCCACGACCGCCTCCTCCTGGAGCGCCACCTGCTGCTGGAGGTCCACCGCCACCAGGACCTCCACCGCCTTGGACTTTCTCTTCAATAGTGATTTCTTTGTCCGTTTGAGTAATTACCCAGGACACACTGTCAGCTCCCTGCATTCGCTGCGAGAGCCCTTGACTCTTGCTCTTATCGAGCGTCCATGTTCCGGCGAAACTCACCGGCGCCGCTGCGTGCACTGCCAGGGCGAAAATCAGGGCGCTCGCCAGGCTGATGGCACAAACAATCTTTCTCATTCAGTCTCTCCTTCACACATATTAAGAAGTTGGTAACGTAAGACGCTGCGTCGGAACGAAGAGTTCAACTAAATGAATTCTAACGACGGTCGGAGGTTTCGACGAAGCTACTTGCAGTGCTACGAAGTCTATCAAAGCACCTTACGAACTTCTGTAAGGAACTGTAAAGAATTGTATAGAGAAGGTAAAGATCAAGGCTCGTGTACTACAAAGCGCTCCGAAATATTGCAAGATGTAATTGTTATGGTCTTACGATCGATTAACGAACGGAACCTTTGCAAGAGGAGTCACGTAAGATGCCTGAGTGTGCGATGGTTTGCACATTTTGAAAGGTTCTGATGCGTATCGAGCGAGCAGTTGTTGATGTGAAAATGGTCTTCGTTACAAGAATGTAAAGCCATTTGAATTTCTGTCATAAGAAAACTGCGAGCGGTGTTTATTAGCATGAAGCACTCATGAGGCCAACTTTCTGACGGTTAAGAGAATCGCAATTGCATGCGATATGAGTGTTGGAAACGAAACGAATTTTTTGGAAACCAGGCTTACAGGTAAAGGACCAGGCGGTGCTTTAAGGTGAGCTGAAACAGACAGCTAAGGAGAAGCGGTGATGAAGTCAATTATGAATCGGTTGGTTGTAGTTATGGTTGTTGGTGCTCTTACGAGCGTAGTCGCTTTTGCGAAAGTTCATAAATCGAATGTGAAGTTTGCAAACGACATCAAAGTCAACGCCACCGTTGTCAAAAAGGGTAGTTACGACGTGAAGTTCGACGACGAGACGGGAAAACTTTCGATCGTCAAAAACGGAAAGGTTGTTGCGGAAGCAAATGCCAAGTTTGAGACTCGCGCAAAGAAAGCAAGTGATGTTCAGGTGCGGTCGTCTGGCAGTGAAGATGGCGCGCAGCTCCTTGGCGTAACCTTCGGTGGTTCCGATAAGGAAATCGTGCTCAGCAACAATGGAGCAGGAAATTCAGGAAGCAACTAATCTAAGTTATACAGTTGCGCTCAAACGCGCCTCGAAGCCAACCGGTTTCGAGGCCGTTTGCTTTTTGAGGTTGGCTTCGTTGTTCTAAGTCATGAGCCTTACGTTAATATGAGCGCGAAGCACACAATTCAACCTAGCGGAGAAGACTGATGAAATACAGGCAGTTTGGTCGGCTTGACTGGCAGGTTAGCGAAATTGGTTACGGCATGTGGGGTATGGCCGGCTGGTCCAACTCTGACGACAATGAATCGCTCGAATCACTTCAACACGCAGTCGATCTCAGTTGCAACTTCTTCGATACAGCCTACGCATACGGCGAAGGCAAGAGTGAAAACCTGCTGGGTCAGATTGTCCGAGCGAACTCAAACAAGCGACTTTACACTGCCACAAAGATTCCACCGCGCAATCGTCAGTGGCCCGCAAAATCAGAACACACGCTAAATGAATCATACCCGCCTGACTACGTCGAGGAATATGTCCATCGCAGTCTGGAGAACGCCGGCTTACAGAACTTCGATTTAATGCAGTTTCACACCTGGAATGACGAGTGGATGCGCGACGACCGCTGGTTCTACAAACTCGATGATCTTCGCAGTCAAAAACTCATCAGGGCGATCGGTATTAGTATCAATCGCTGGGAACCTTGGAACGCTCTTCGTGCCGTTAGAAGTGGACAGGTCGATGCCGTTCAAGTGATCTACAACATCTTCGATCAGAATCCCGAAGATGAACTCTTTCCCGCTTGTCGCGATATGAAGGTTGCAGTGATTGCACGTGTACCGTTTGACGAAGGAACACTAACGGGCACGTTAACAAAAGAGAGTACTTGGCCTGAGGGCGACTGGCGGAATACTTATTTCGTTCCCGAGAATTTGATTCCGAGTGTTGAGCGGGCAGAGGAGATTAGGAAAGTTCTCGATAACTGGAATCGAGAGCACTCGACCGACATCACAATGCCAGCTGCAGCTCTTCGTTTCATACTCGGGAACGACGATGTCAGCACGATCATTCCCGGCATGCGCAAAGTGAGGCATGTCGAGTCCAACGTCGCGGCGAGTGAGGCAGGTCCATTACCTGGTGAGCTTTATGAACAACTCCGAAAGTTTCGGTGGGTCAGAAAACCTGCGCCATGGTCACAGTGAGAGACTGATCACTGTTACGCCTACAACTTCATATTCAGCGTCTTGACCAGGAAACCCCAGCGGTCCGCGCTCTCTTCAATCACTTTCGACGTCGGCTTGCCAGCGCCATGTCCAGCTTTGGTTTCAATGCGAATCAGAATCGGTGCTGATCCAGCTTGAGCAGCTTGCAACGTCGCAGCAAATTTGAAACTGTGTCCGGGCCAAACTCGATCGTCATGATCAGCTGTGGTGATGAGTGTAGGTGGATACGACGCACCGGGCTTGATGTTATGAAGTGGTGAATATGCGTAAAGGTTTTTGAAGTCTTCAGCATTCTTTGAAGAACCGTAGTCCGAGACCCACGCCCAACCGATCGTGAACTCCTGAAAACGCAACATGTCCATCACGCCCACAGCTGGCAACGCTGCGCCAAACAGATCTGGTCGTTGGGTGAGAACTGCGCCCACGAGCAATCCGCCGTTGCTTCCTCCGCCAATTGCCAGCTTTGGAGTTGAGGTGTACTTGTTCGCGATCAACCATTGGGCAGCATAGATGAAATCATCAAACACATTCTGCTTTTTTAGTTTGTATCCCGCTTGATGCCATTCCTCACCATACTCAGCGCCTCCGCGTAAATTCGGCTGAGCGAAGACACCACCCATTTCCATCCAGACAACTAGTCCAACTGAGAACCCTGGAGTTAATGACACACTGAACCCGCCATAACCATAGAGATAAGTCGGGTTGTTTCCGTCAAGCTTCAGGCCCTTTTTATAAGTAATGAACATCGGCACTTTAGTACCGTCTTTACTCGAATAGAAAACCTGTTTCGTCTCGAAGTCGCGCGGATTGAAATCAACTTTTGGTTGTCTGAAGATCTCGGTGTTTCCACTTACAAGGTCGTAGCGATAAATAGTCGTTGGTGTGGTGAACCCGGTGAATGAATAGAATGTTTCCTTGTCATCGGCATGACCAGAAAACCCGTCCGCTGACCCGATTCCCGGGAACTGGATGTCTCGAAGAAATTTGCCGGACTGGTCGAATACCTTCACCTGAGTGTAGGCATCATGAAGGTAATTGAGGATGAATTGATGGTTAACAAGCGTAACTGACTGAATGGTGTCTCGTGTCTCGGGCACCAAAACTTTCCAATTATTGCGAGCAGGTGTTGCGGTGTCGATCTCAATCAACTTGCCTCTCGGCGCTTCGAGATCCGTCCTGAACCAAAACCGACCCCCATCGTTACCAACAAATGAATACGACGCATCAAAACCATCAAGCATTTTTACGACTTCGGAGTTCGGTGAATTCAAGTCCTTGTAGTAAACCCTATTCTTCACATCAGTACCCTGGGAAATAGTGATGATTAAGTAACGACCGTCTTCCGTTACGTACGAGCTAAACATCCAGTCTTTTTGGTCCGGTCGTTCGTAAACCAAGACGTCGTCTGCCTGAGGAGTCCCAAGTTTGTGGTAATAAAGCTTCTGAAAATAGTTAGTTTCTTTCAGTGAATCACTCTTGGGCTCATCATATCGTTCGTAATAGAAGCCCTTGTTGTCCTTGGACCATGAAGCGTCGGAAAACTTGGCCCATTTCAAGTCATCAGAAAGATCCTGGCTCGTCTCAACATCCCTGACTTTCCATTCCTGCCAGTCTGATCCTGAGGCAGAAAGACTGTAGGCCAACAGTTTTCCGTCGTGACTCGCTGACATTCCCGATACAGCAACCGTCCCATCACTAGAGAGTGTGTTCGGATCGAGAAGTAACTTTGGTTCCGCACTTAGTGATGTAACAGTGTAGAGCACGCTCTGGTTTTGTAATCCACTGTTGCGCGTGTAGAAATAACGCTGACCCTCTTTGAATGGGACGCCAAACTTCTCGTAGTCCCAGAGTTTTGTCAGCCTCTCCTTGATTTTTGTCCGCGCAGGAATTCCTTCCAGGTAGTCAAAGGTCAGCTTGTTCTCAGCTTCGACCCAATTTCGAGTTTCCCCTGAGTCGAGGTCCTCCAGCCAACGATAAGGATCTGCGACTTTCACGCCGTGGTAGTCATCAACTTGTTCGGACTTTCTGGCCGCTGGGTATTTGCTCTTCATAGTTTGCTGAGATTCTTGAGCGTACGTTAGGAAAACGAAATTAGAGGTCGAAAGAAGTGTTATTAATAACACGCACAAGAAAACTGAATAACGACTCATAAATAATATTCCTCCCAGAGGTTACATTGTCT
>PSRF01000005.1 GCA_003175865.1 Blastocatellia bacterium | reverse complement strand
TCCAAGGAGTTGGACATTGCACCGCTTGCCTTCGTCCATTTGGTTCTGTGTCAAACCATATCGTGTGTCCGCCAAAAACTGCACATAACTCGTTCTTTAGTCAGCGAAAAAAACCTTCGGTCGAGATGGTCCCCTTTTGGGCCTGATTACGCGTTAGTTATCAGAGGCAAAGAAAAGACGCGGTTTTCGCGGCTCGTATCCACCTCGATCAGTTCAGTGGCATACAAGCTGCGAACAAAAAGAGTGGCAATCGTAGCGGCGGGCAAACTGGGGGTGGGGTGGTCACATCGAATGACCACCCCAAGGAAGGAATTACGACAATGAACCGATGGATGAAAAGACGAATAGAGCGATCGCGGGCGCGCTGTGATGGCGCGAAAAAGCAGCCAGTGACCGAGCAGGACAATAAATCAACGTTCGTGAAATCGGGTAACAAGGAGACTGGGCAGAACCAGACTTCGGCGTTCAGTAACTCTTAATGATTTGTTGGAAGGTGTACCACACCTCACCCGCTCAGTAGTTTCGCAAAGCTTCCTAAAGCGCCAGCAAACCGTCGACTATGCGGATTACGCAGTTTCTATCGAGTTAAGCTGTGCAATCTGCGGACAACTTACTTAACATATCTCCCGTCCTGGGAACCAAATGAGTGCTGACAGCGTCTAACCTCGGGCTGTTACAGCTCTTCGCTTAATCCCAATTCACGTTATTTTTCCCCCGGTCCGTCACCTTTATCGTTAGACGTACAGGATTTCGTTATGCGACTTGCGAAGCGATACTCCTTCCTGATCCTGATAATCCTCTGTGCTAGCTTGAACGCGTTTGCACAGAACGACTCTACAAAGTCACCTGCAAGCATCGAGGACTTTGCAACAGTCCTTGTCTCCACTAACTCGCCACAAGCGCGCGAGCAATTGTTATCGAAAAAGAAAGAGTTGATGACGCCCGATCTCCGAAGGGCACTGATCCGTCAGGGTAATGTCCACTTAATGGCAGGACGATATTCAACCGCGTTTGATATCTACGGCCTGGCACAGAACATCGCTGAACAGATCGGGGACAAAGAAGGTATCGCGTCCGCGTCATTGGACATCGGTACCGTTTATTACTTCCAGGCAAACTATCCTGCGGCGCTTGAGAATTATCGCAGAGCGCGCGAGCTCTTCATTGAGGTCACAAACAACTACGAATCAGCCAAAGCACTTTCCGGACTCGCACTGATTTACAAAGAAACTCGCAGGGATGCAGAGGCACTGGCCGCGTTGCAACAAGCTTTGAAGGAATTCACCTCACTCGGCGACAAAGAAGAGATCGCCAACACGCTGAGCAGTATTGGTACGATCTATTACGGCCAGGGTGATTACGCAGCAGCTGCGGAAGCCTTCCGCAAGAGCAATGAAGCTAATCACAATCCTGAGAACGTCGTGCGCGTCGCTGATGCGTTGTACATGCAGGGCGACTACGCGAAAGCACTCGACTATTACAAACAGTCGCTCGCTGCGGCCCACGACGGGATTGATGTCGGTATTCTGATATCGGCTTTGAGCGGGGCCGCGAATTCGGCGTTTTATGAGAGCAACTACGACGATGCACTTCAGTATTTTCAACAGAGCGCAAAAATTCAGGAGACGCGTGGTGACAAATCTGGTCTTGCGATTTCGTTGAGGGGCATTGGCAACGTGCATCGCGCGCGGGGTGACTTTGGCGCAGCACTCGAAACCTATTTCAAGAGCCTTGCCATTTCAGAACAGCTCAAACTCCCGACTGGGACAATCCTCGGGAGCATCGGTCTCGTTCGGGCACTACAAGGCGACAATGAACGCGCTCTCGAATATTACCGCAAGGCCCTTACTGAATTCGAAGCGACTGGAAATAATGTCGAAGTGGCGCGCGTGCAGAGTTTGATTGGTAACGTTTACTACTCCCAGGGTAATTACGAATCAGCGCTCGCGTCGTACAAGGTAGGTTTGGCCCTTCGTGTGCAAATGGACGACAAAGCTGGACAAGGAGACATTCTTGCCGGCATTGGTTCCGCTTTGTTGAAGCAGGATCATTTTCAAGAAGCGCTGGACTCTTATCAACAAGCACTTGTTCTGTTCAATCAGGTCGGCAATAAGGAACGGATCGCAGATGTCCTCACGAGAGTTTCGAGCGCGTTATTGGTCCAAGGTGATTACTCGAAAGCATTGAGCGCCGCCGAAAGTGCTGTGTCAATGGCGCGAGAATTGGATAGTGTGGAGGTACTTTGGTACGCGCTGACTTTGGCTGGCAACGCGCATCGGGAGTTGGACCATACTTCCCAGGCGTCCCAGTCGTTTAGTGACGCGATTTCAATCGTTGAGTCTCTTCGAGCACGCCCGGCCAGCATCGAAGGTAGCGAACGTAATAGCGCCTTGCCGTATCTCGCTGCCCTAGATCTACTCATTGACCAGAATCGCGCCGGCGAGGCGTTTGATTATGCTGAACGAGCGAAGGTGCAATACTTGAGCGAGCTTTTGCGTAGTACAAATACGCGAACTATCAAAGGCCTCTCTACTGAAGAACAACAAGAAGAACGGCGCCTGGCCGGTGAAGCAGCTTCATATGAGTTACAACTCGATCGTGAGTTGCAACTTCGTACGTCCTCTGAAGCTCGACAATCAAAGCTCCGCGATCGATTGCGTGAAACTCGTGCTGCCTACACAAGTTTCCGGCAAAAGCTTTATGACACACACCCGCGCTTGAAGATTGACCGGGGGGAGCTGACTCCACTAAAAATCGATGAAATTAAGGCATTAGTATCCGACTCTCAGACTGCGCTTCTTGAATACACCATCACGGAAACCAACACTTACCTCTTTGTGCTCACCGCCGATAACAAGCGCTCACGAAGAGGCGAAGCAGCAATCTCTCTAAAAGCGTATCCACTCAACATAAGAAATGAGTCACTTGCTACTCGCGTCAAGCAACTCGAAGACCTGCTAGCGAGCCGCTCTGATGAGTTTGGACCCGCTGCTCGTGATCTTTACGACATCCTGATCAAGCCGGCCGGAGATCAATTAGCGCTTAAGACGAAGCTCGTTATCGTACCCGACGGAGCACTCTGGCGTTTAGCGTTCGAGGCTCTACAACCGTCGGAAGATCATTACTTAATCGATCAGATGCAAGTGTCGTATGCCCCATCGCTTTCCGGACTACGCGACATCCAAAAGCTGGCGCTGCCGGCACCTCGAACTTTTACTCAACTCGTAGGATTGGCAAATCCAGAGTTGTCGCAGGAATTCCAAAATCGCGTCGCACTTGCCTATACCGATCGCAAATTGGAATCAACGTCACAACAGGAAGACGAAATAAAATCCATCTCGACAGTTTTTGGACCAGCTCGATCGCAATTGTTCGTTGGAGCTGCAGCCGGTGAAGGACAGGCGATGGCCGATGCGTCGCGCGGGCGGTTTCTGCACTTCGCTACGCCATCGTTACTCGACGATACGAGTCCTATGACTTCATTCGTAGGCTTGGCATCAGGCCCAAACAATCAACCGGATGGATTCCTGCAAGCTCGAGAGATCATGAACCTGCAAACGAGTGCACAGCTCGTCGTCTTCTCTGATACGCAAAACAAAGGGAACTTTGGCGGAGCTGCTGCTCTCGGTTGGTCATGGTCATGGTTTGTGGCGGGCAGCCCATCGACAATGTTGACACGGTGGCAAGTTACGTCACCGGCGTTGACACAACTCTTGGATCAGTTCTATTCCTTCGAACGTCCGGGAGCGCGTGTGGCAGTATCTAAATCTGCTGCGCTTCGCCAGAGTGCATTGACGCTGCGTCGCTCAGTTGAGTTTCACCATCCGTACTACTGGGCCAACTTTGCGCTAATTGGCGACGCTCGGTAACTAAGACGCCGTGCTGGGAGCGCAGGCGTCCTCGCCTGCTTTGCCGCGATACTCAACATTCAAATTTCATCGACGCTAAGCAGGCGAGGAGGCCTGCGTTCCCAGCAGCAAGTCATCTGTAGTTAGCGTTGATCCGTATGACTCCACTCCTTCAAACGACAATTGCTCTCGTCAGTTGTCTATTACTTTTCTTAGTAAACGCGCCCAGGACGCGCACTCAATCGATTGCACTCCAACCGTGCGAGGTTGATGGCACTTCGCCGGGAGCAAAAGAAAAGGTGCTTTGTGGCTCATACGAAGTTTTTGAGAACCGTGTAACCAGGGCCGGCAGAAAGATCAAACTTAAGATCGTTGTCTTTCCCGCCACCGGAAACGACAAACTACCGGATCCGCTTTGGTACTTACCCGGCGGCCCTGGATCTTCCGCGACTGAAGATGCTCCATTTGTAGCTGATCAGGTGCGCAAGATTCGTGAGCGACGCGATCTTGTGTTCGTCGATCAACGCGGTACTGGTGGATCGAACCCACTTAATTGTGAACTCTACAACTCCGCGGATCCGCAGAGTTATCTTCGCGATTATTTTCCACTTGATGATGTACGTAAGTGTCGGGAGAACCTTGAGCTTAACGCCGATCTCAAGCTTTATACGACAACCATCGGCATGGACGACATGGATGATGTCCGTGCTGCGTTGGGTTACGACATGATCAACTTGATCGGTGGGTCGTACGGCACACGCGCTGTTCAAGTCTACTTGCGTGGTCATGAGAAACATGTTCGTGCAACCATTCTTCACGGTGTGTCGCCAACAAACCAGCTCATGCCTCGCGATTTTCCGCAACACACGGAGCGGGCGCTCAATGGTGTATTGGATGAATGCCTTGCCGATGAAAAGTGTAGAACCGCATTTCCAGACGTGCGGGCTGAAAAAGGGAAAGTGTTGGACACTTTGCTGAAAGGACCAGTTTCAGTTGAGATCAAGCAGATGGACGGTCAGACAGCCCAGGTGACTCTATCAAGAGATCTCGCCGCTGAGGCTATTCGTTACATGCTTTATCAACCGGCGGCTGCTTCAAGGATTCCTTTGTTTCTGCACCTGGCTTCGAAAGGCAACTTTGTTCCATTAGCTAGTGCGGCATTTGAATACCGCAAAAACCTGGTCGCAACTGGCAGCAATGGTATGTATTTGTCGGTGACTTGTGCGGAAGACCTACCAATGATCAAACCTGGCGAAGGTGAACGAAACGGTGTCCACACTTTTCTCGGAGATTATCGACTCCGACAACAACGTGCCGCTTGTGAACTCTGGCGTAGAGGTGAGGTTCCTTCTAACTACAGTGAGCCGACGAGATCAAATGTGCCCGCCTTAATTTTGACTGGCGAGTGGGACCCGGTGACTCCGCCGATCTATGGCGAGACAGCAGCAAAATATCTTTCCAACAGCTCGCATGTGGTCGTTCCCCATGGTGGTCATGGTTTCGGCGGGTTAACAGGTATTCAGTGTATCGACGACATGATGGTTGCATTCATTAACGCAGGAACGACAAAGGGTTTGGACACAAGCTGCGTGCAAAAGATCCAGCAACCAGTCTTCGCACTGAAAACGCCAGGCTCAAATTAATGCTGGGACCGCAGGTGTCCTCGTGCTATGGGCTGCACACTCAACGTTGACTTTAATGCAACGTAGCAGGCGAGGACACCTGCGGTCCCATCAGTCCGTCGCATTTCACGCACCGATCCCTTACACTGCCGCCTCACGTCTCAAATTATGCTCATCGACTTCTCACCCCTTCGTGTGTCGCGTGACTACCGTTTGTTGTTCATCGGTCAACTGATCTCGACGTTCGGAACGGCAATGACACTCGTGGTCATTCCGGTCCAGGTTTATCAGATCACACACTCCACTTTGATGGTGGGATTGTTGAGCGCTGCTGAGTTCGTCTTGATTTTGTTGCTGGCATTTGTTGGGGGTGCTTACGCCGACTTTGTTGACAAGCGAAAATTATTAAGGCTGACTGAGATCGGACAAACACTCGTAACTGCATTGTTGGTGCTCAATGCGTTCGGGTGGACACCACAAGTGTGGGTACTGTTTGTGTGCGCATCTTTGCACGCGGGGCTGACGGCACTCCAACGTCCATCATTTGAAGCGTTATTGCAGGTGATCATTCCGCCGGATTTGATGTCGTCGATGGCGGCACTTAATTCCTTACGTTGGAACCTGACGACAATTGTTGGCCCATCGATCGCCGGAATCATCGTCGCTCGGTACGGGCCCGGTGTTGCTTATTCACTCGATCTTGTTTCGTTTGTTGCTTCGTTAACTGCTGTATTTCTCATACAGGCGGTTCCGAAACCGATCCAGGACGAAGATCGCCCGACATTGCACTCGGTTGTCGATGGACTGCGCTATGCATGGGACCGTAAGGAAATACTCGGCACCTATTTGATCGACATGAATGCCATGTTCTTTGGCATGCCGACAGCATTGTTTCCTGCTATTGCCGCCGGCTTCGGCCCTGGCACCGTCGGATTTTTCTACGCAGCTCCTTCAGTGGGCGCGTTGGTGGCGACACTTACGTCAGGTTGGGCCAAGAACGTGCACCGTCATGGATTGTTGGTGAGTTTGGCAGCAGGGTTGTGGGGAGTCTCGATTATTTTCTTCGGTCTTGCGAAGAAGCTTTACGTGGCGCTTTTGTTTCTGGCTCTTGCCGGAGCGTTCGACATGATCAGCGGGATTTTTCGAATGACGATCTGGAATCAAACCATTCCCAACTATCTACGTGGGCGGCTGGCTGGGTTGGAATTGATTAGCTACACATCCGGGCCAAAGCTCGGAGATGCAGAAGCAGGCATAGTCGCCACAATCTTTAGCGTGCGAACTTCAATCTTATCGGGCGGTGTTTTGTGTGTCCTGGGTACGGCTGTAATCTCAGCCCTGCTTCCGGAGTTTTTGAGATATGACGGACGCGAAGGGGTAAAGCGAAAAGAAATGGAAGAGGCGCTGCGAGTAACTGAGAGTAGATTGTTTGTTGTTGAGTGATGTGAAATTTATCGGTCG
>PSRF01000050.1 GCA_003175865.1 Blastocatellia bacterium | reverse complement strand
GGGCACTGTTGACCAAGTGAGATTGTTGCCGCGGTACTCGAGTAACTCGTTGTTAGATTCTTAGGCTTGCCACTCGCATAGGATGTAGTGCCTGAGATCTGCCAATTATCAAAGATCGCGCGCACAAACCCATTGTTGTTCAAGTGCCTGCTGAGACTGGGTATGTCGTAGATGTAATTGATCGTAAAGATGTGAGTTTGATCGAAATCTGAAGGCGCATAGTTAAATGCCTTGTAAGGTCGACCAAACAAAATATCCGACGAGTCGTCGTTAGCGTAGTCGAATGACTTCGAGTAGGTGTAAGCGAGTCCAGCCTGGAACCCACGCGTGTAACGACGATTTGCCTGAACCTGTAGCGAGTTGTAATTCGACGTCCCGCCCCAGGTCACCATGTTGATGTCGCCATAGCCACGATACGGTCGCAAGAAATCATCGCCATAACGACTTCCGGTAACTGGATCGATGTTGTTTGTTCCGAGTTTTGCTCCGTCTGGAATGTCGTTGATGTTAATGCGCTGGCCCAGGTGACGGGCGAGTGACCCAACGTAGCTGACTTCAAGAATTGTCTTGAAGCCGAGCTCCCGCTGTACGCCGACAGAGAAGTTGTACACAGTCGGAGTGTGGGAATGAACTTCGACGGCGTTCAATGAAGATGGTCTGGTCAATGCTGTTCCGGTCAAAGCGGCAAGGTTGTTGATGTTGCCGTAATCGATACTGAACGTGCGGTTTGCAGGTTGATTGTTGACGAGGTTACCGCCTGTCGTTCCGCCACCAACTCTTGGTGAGTGATAAACACCAGCCTGCAAACGCAACACCGTTTTGCCATTACCCCAAAGATCCCAAGCCATACCGACACGAGGTTCGATATCAACTGACCGAGTGATGCGATATCCGGGAGGAGTGTTTGGATCAGTACCCAACGCCAGACCATTGTTCGGGTTGCCAGTGTTAGGAACAATTGCACCAACCAGACCTGCAGTTGGACCAGCAAGCACAAACAGTTGACCCGTAGTTGGATCCATTGCGCGACGACTTGCCGTTGGGCACGTTGCTGGCGGTGTGAATGCTACTGCGCAGGCGCTCACGTAGAGAGCCACCGACTTCTTCGGATCAAAGAGCGTCGGATCGAAGTTAGATCCCTGTCCGTCTATTTGTTCAAAGGGCGAGTGGTAAGCGAATCTTACTCCGTAGTTGAGTGTGAACCTGCGTGCCATTCTCCACTGGTCCTGGCCATACCATTGGAGTTGATTCAAACGCAGATTGGTGAACGGTCGGGCGGTGGACTCCTGATAATTTCGGAAGTCACCGATCAGGGCATTGGCGTAAGCATATCCAGTGTTGCCGAGAACGTTTGTGAAGTTACTGTCGTTGCCTGCAAAGTTGAAGACACCCGACCATTGACCACCGGGAGCTTCACTATTCTTTAATCGTTCGAAGTAAGCACCGAACTTGAATGAGTGGTCGCCATGAGTGATCGAAAGGTTGTCAGCGAACGATGGCTTAATGTAATCGTTTCCAACTTCCCCCCAACGATCGAGCCAGTTGATATTGGCAACACCGTTTGATGGACCACGAACACCACCCCAATTAGTTACACGCGGAATCGTTCCAAGGTGATTGTTCTGTGGGAACAGTTGCGGCGCGGTGTAGTTCAGCGCGCTTCTTTGAAGTTTTTCGATCTCGCCATCGCCGGGGATGAATCCTTCTGAGTCGTGGCGCATTCCAAAGTTGAATTCGTTTACGATTCTTGAATTCACGACACGCACCCAGTTCGCAGACCAGCCGTTGTCTGTGTAAAGGTAGTGTGAGTTGATTCCCCAACGATTGTTGTCGTTACCTGGCCATCCCGAAGTGCCGGTGCCGAGGTTATCTGACGTCCACCACTGATATTTCCAGTAGATGGTGTCGTTGTTTGTTGGTTTGATATCGAAGCGGATGACTTTACTTCGTTTCGGTACATCAGTCGGGCTTTGAAACACGTAGTTGTACGCTGCACCGCCAGTGCCGCCGAGGGTATTTGGAAGCGGGAAATAGTTCAGCAGTGTTAACCCACTCGCATTCCAACGAGCTTGCGGAATGATATTCAGGCCGAGTGGGTTAGCTGCTGTTGCGCGCGTTGGATCTTTGAAGCAACCACTTGTGTCACTCGCACTGCAACCAGTCCCGGGGTTGAGTGGATCTCTAACGAAGACTTTTTGGTTGCTCGAATTTATAGATTGCGAGAAGTCACCATTACGTTCCAGTGCTGTCGGCATGGTTACGAAGCGTGGATCGTTTGGAGTGATCTGGTGCGGCTTTTCGTACGAGAAGAAGAAGAAGGCTTTGTCTCTGAGCCAGAATGGTCCACCTTCACCAAATCTTGGAAGTGGCAATGGACCACCGACATTTCCACCCGGATACAAGTGGCGATAGAGAGGTCTCGCGAGACCAGCCTTGTTGTTGAAGAAGGGTGTAGCGTTGAGCGACTCATTGCGCAGGAAGTAATAAAGGGTACCGGAGTAATCTTTGCCGCCGCCTTTGGAAACTATGTTGATGATGGCACCACCGTTGTTGCCATACTCAGCTCCGTAGTTATTGCGTAACACCTTCACTTCTGCGACGGCGTCCTGATTGATCGTCATGCTCAGTTTGTTGGAACCACTGGGCTCACCAGCGAACAATCCATCAATGGTCGGCACGGTTGAACGGCCACGTTGTCCCGAAACATTTGGAAGGTCAGTACCGAAGCCATCACCTGCACCTTCGATATCATCGTTGTTTGAGGTGCCCGGAAGGAGACGCAACAGTGAAGTGACGTCGCGACCCTTGGTGGAAATCAGGTTTATTTGATCGGCGGTCAGGCGAGCAGTGAGGTCAGAGCTCTCACGCTCGACTATTGCACCTTCGCTGGTGACACTGACTGTTTCAGATACTTGTCCAGGTTGAAGTCGGATATCCGGGAGCGCGAGTTTCTCGTTCGCGCTGAGGATGACTTCGCGCTGCTCGTAGGTTTGGAATCCCTGTCGCTCAATCTTCAGAACGAAGACACCTGGTTGCAGAGCCGCAAAGTTGAAATGACCTTCGCTGTCGGTTGTGGCAGTTCTAGTCTGACCAGTTTTTGCGCCGGTGATCGAAACCGCAGCACCAGGTATGACTCCTCCGGTGCTGTCAGTAACAACCCCCGAGATCGAACCAGTGATCGTTTGAGCGTTTGTGATTCCAACTGTGCATAACAACACCAGAACAACAAACGCAATATCCAGTCTCTGACGAATGGAGCTAAACATGGGACTCCTCCTTCAAAATGGGAAGTTCTTTGTCGGGGCTCTGGAGCCTTTTTCTATGACAAATTGTCTTTAGTTAGGACAATTTTAATAAACCCGAAAGTTACATTTCTGGAGAAACTAGTCCTTTATTTTTCGGTTTGTCGGCGATTGCTGAATGAAGCATGAGACGGCCGACTCGCCTCGGAATGTTACTAAGCTCGATCTTTCTGGAGCTGCTCTTTTTCTCGTTGCTGTTTTTCTTCGAGGGCAAAAGCCTTTTGCGCGCGCACAATGTGTTCGCCCATAGCGGCGCGTGCTTCGTCAGGTTTGCGCGAACGAATAGCACGGTAGATTGCACGGTGCATTTCGAGAGCTTCGTTGAAATCGTGCGCACGAGCAATTGTGTCGCGCCTTCGTTCGTAGAGAATTGCTGAGACCATTTCGACCAGGGTTGCGAGCGTCGGATTACCAGAAGCGGCCGCTACTGCGCGGTGAAAGTTAATGTCGTGGACCAAAAACTGCTGAGGATCGCTCAGTGCCGCAAACATCTCCGCGATCTCCTCCGACATCGTCGCCAGTTGATCACCTGTAGCGTGCTCTGCCGCGAGTCCTGCTGCCCCCACTTCAAGAATTGAGCGCGTCTCGAACATATGATCGAAACTGAAACCATGAAGCTCAGCTAACAACCTCAGTGGTTCGCTATCTAATGCGGGAGGTCCATCGACGATGAAAGTTCCGGCGCCTTGCCGCGACTTCAAAACTCCCATCGAGATCAAGGAACCTAATCCGGCTCGCAGCGACGGACGACTAATTCCGAGCAACTTCGCAAGTTCACGCTCAGGAGGTAAACGATCTCCGGGCTTCAGCTCGTCGCGTTTGATCAGTTCATAAACGCGCGCCACAACTTGTTCGGTCGTCTGCCCAGAGCGAACCGGACGGATGATCTTTAGTCGTGGTGTCTTTAAATTGGTCATAACAATTACCTGCGAGGCGTGGAACTTATAATACCAATCCAGTGGGGCGTCAAGAAAAATCGTTCCCGGTAACGATTCAACTTTTGTCAGGTGGTGAGCGTAAGTCGGGGGCTTGAGGATTGGAAGAGCCTTGACGATTCGAGCGATGCACTTACGATCTTGTCAAACCAAAGTTTCGAAGGAAGTTGTTCTTTGGAACTGGAACAAAGCGGGCTGCTAGCTGAGTGGTATCACCAGCCAAGTTAAGAGCAGTCGCTGTCGAGACCATTTAATTGGATGGCAGCGGTGGTTGAGATTGGTTTTACGAACCCTGGCTGGCTTCTGTACTCAGGCCTCAGTACTCCGTACTACTGCACCGGTTCAAACAACGGCCGACTAACTCCCTTCAGTGACTTGTTCATAAATTTCTCATTCATGATTAGAAATGCACCCAAGCCATGGAAGTCATTTGTCACACGCTTCCGACCGAAGTAGTAAGTAAGATCTGCAACGTTTGTCCCTTCGCAAATGTCTATGAGGTTCGTCATCCCATCTGACCCAAGTGAGATCTTAGTCAGTACGCCCTGACGTCCCTTTTCAGCCACACTCGCAAATTTCTTATCGACGTAACCATTCTGCACGGCCATCGCGATCACGTATGTGTACATGCTCGAGCTCGACGTCTCAAGCCAGTTCAACGGGTTGTCGCCTTTATCGACCACCTGGTACCAAAGACCAGTTTTCTTGTCTTGATAATTTGACCAGGCCTTGACCAGTTGTTGTAGTTGAGCGATGAGTGCGGGACGTTGCGGATGATTAAGCGGTAGGAACTCGAGGACGTTGATTAGCGTCATTCCAAACCAACCCATCGCCCGACACCAAATTTCCGGCGAATGGTTTCCTTCACGCTTTGACCATTCAGTCTGGCCGCTCTCATCGTACGCGTGAAACATAAGGCCACTTTTAGGGTCATTCAGGTGGCTCGCGTAAACGACCAACTGCCTGGCCGCTTCGTCGTTTCCGTATTTGCTATCTCCAAAGATATTGCCGTAGCGGACCAGAAAAGGCATCGACATGAAGACGCCGTCACCCCACAACTGCCATTCACGACTCTTGCCCGTCGCATGCCAGAAGCCTCCATCTTTTGTGCGAGGATAAGTATCGAAACGTTTTCTAATACGATCGGCAGCCAACTTGTATTTTGTGTCTTTCGTTTCCTCGTACATCAATAGCATCAGGTTTCCAGGCATCATGCTATCGAGACTGTCGTATTTGATCTCGTTAACGACTCCCTGATTATTTGCGCTGGTTACAACGCCATTTGCATCAACATGCGCGTCGATCCAGTCCTTGATGTGCTTCAAATACCGTGGGTCATGAGTGCGCTTGTAAACGAGATATTCGCCGTAGAGATAAAGTGCCTTCGCATATCCCCAACTAGCTAACTCCTTCTCGGTCGGATAGCGTTTCAGTGTTGATTCGACTACGGCAACTGACCAGTCGGTACCGTTCTTAGAATCAATTGGTTTCGCAGCATTTGTCGCGTGCGTAGTAGGCGGGAGTTGAATAGTCGCGACAAATGTGAACGCGACTGAAAGAATTAACGAGGTTACTTGGCGATTGATCATGTCGATTGTTCTCAGTTCGAATGTCGCTGCGGACCAAGTTCGAAACAGGAGCGTAGCAACTTTTTGATTTTTGGTTGTTATCAAGTTGAAGGCACTCGCTTCGCTCTGATCTGATCAAATGCTCGAGTGAGCGGGCGACGGCCAAAGGTCTTTACTTCAAAATTGTAAAATTCTGCAATACGTCTGGTTGATGGCTTAGTGGTTGTGCTAATTTAGGGTTACTCTTTCTTAACCAACACCAGTGAAAACAGCAAATGGTTTTACCAGTCTGTGAGTAAGTGCCGAACATTATTGTGACGGTCGAATTCTTGTCAAGACATTGGTCAGCGCGTCGATGAGTCAACAGCTGCCTAACTGAGTCACTACGCAGGAGCAAATCAATGAAGAAGTCGGATGATGAGAAGAAGAACCAGAAGAGGTCACACGATCCTGGGCGCCGTAGCTTCTTGAAGGGCGTCAGCATAGCGGGCGCCGGGGCTGCGGTTGTCGACAAACTCTGGATCGAGACTGAAGCGAGGGAGAAAAAAACCGCCGAACCGCAAATCGTTTCCGGTTCGGTGAAGATTGTCCTGGACATCAACGGAATAAAACGAAGTGTCGAAGTCGAACCGCGTACGACTCTTCTGAACACGCTGCGAAATCATCTGGATCCGGCGCTCACGGGGTCGAAGCTTGTTTGCGACATGGGAACGTGCGGCGCGTGTACAGTGTTGCTCGATGGGAAACCGGCATACTCGTGCATGGTCCTTGCTGTCGATGCCGTCAACCGCAAGATAACCACAGTCGAGGGCCTTGGTTCGCCTGATAATCTCAACGCGGTACAAGCTGCGTTTGTTCAGCACGACGCACTGATGTGCGGTTTTTGCACTCCTGGCTTCGTCACAACGATCTCCGCTTATCTCAAGAAGAATCCCAATCCATCGCTAGCGGAAGTGCGTGAGGCATGTAAAGGAAACTTCTGCCGCTGCGGAACATATCCGCGCGTCTTCGAAGCTGCACTAGCAGCCGCCAAAAGCAACAAGAAAGTCTAGACCAGTCGCGTTAGACAAATCTGGAGACGCTCATGCAACAACAGCAACAACAGCAATCGCAACAACCAGCACCCAAAAAGAAAAAAATCAGAGTGCCACGTTCCGTCAACGGCATTGAGCAGATGGTTGAGATCGAAGTTGACGATGTAAACGGACCTGGCTGGGGACCCAACGATAAGCACGTGCTTCTCAATCACCCAATGACACGTGTGGATGGACCGCAAAAGGTAAGTGGTGCGGCGAAGTACACGTACGATCAGCATCCTAAGAACATGCTTTACGGACGAATTCTTCGTTGCCCCCACGCTCACGCACGTGTCGTTAACCTCGATACAAGTGGAGCAGAGAAGATTCCAGGCGTCGCCGCAGTTATCAAGGGACCACTGTCAGAGTTGAGATTTGCTGGTGCTCCTGTGGCTGCTGTGGCTGCGAAGACACCGGAGATTGCCGGTGATGCTTTGCGTGCGATCGTCGTCAAATACGAAGTGCTTCCACACGTAGTCAAAGCAAATGCCGCCGTCGCAGAAGGTGCGCCAAAGGTTGTGGAGCCAAGCGATGAGGCAAATCTCCAAAAGAAAGCCAGTCGCGGAGACTTAGCGAAGGTTGAAGCTGCGTTTGGATCAGCAGACGCAATAGTCGAAGCGGAATACATTTCGCAGAGAATCCATCACACCTGTCTCGAGACTCACGGCCTGACTGTCGACTATAGCGGCGGCGACTCCGCAACCGTATACGCATCGACTCAAGGCACATTCACAATTCCAGGTGATGCAGCAAAAGCATTGGAACTTCCAGAAAGCGCCGTGACATCCGTGGTCCAACACATGGGCGGCGGATTCGGTTCGAAGTTTGGAATCGGAATTGAAGGAATGCTCGCGTGCAAGTTGTCCAAACAAACTAAGACGCCTGTCAAACTCATGCTGACCCGTTATGACGAGTTCGTCATGGCGGGGAACCGATCAGGTTCGTGGCAGAAATTGAAAGGCGGGGTCAAGAACGACGGGACCCTGGTCGCTTTTCAAGCACGTCAGTATCGACTCGGCGGCGTTGGCCAGGGGTCGCAGGCAGGTCAACCTTACATCTATGCCGCAGGCGAATCGTATCGAGAGATTTTTGCGTTGCACACAAACGAAGACTCGTCGATTGCAATGCGTGCTCCCGGCCATCCACAGGCTTCGTTCGCAATTGAATCCTTGATGGATGAGTTGGCTTACAAAATCAAGATGGACCCCGTTGCGTTCCGGAAGAAAAACCTGACTGACAAAGCATATCACCGGCAACTCGATCGCGGTGCGCAGGCAATTGGTTGGGATAAACGTAATCCGATAGCTGGAGGGAACCCTGGTCCATTCAAACGTGGCATGGGTTGCGCAGTCGGTACCTGGGGTGGCGGTGGGAACAACCAGTGCAAAGTTGACGTCACCATCTCTCGTGATGGATCTGTTCTGGTCGCAGTAGGGACGCAGGATCTTGGAACGGGAACAAGAACATTCACGCGCGCGATTGTGGCCGAAGAGTTTGGACTCCAACTCGCCGATATAAAAGAAGAGATCGGTAACAGTAAACTGGGTGGCGCAAACCAATCTGGTGGTTCGACAACTGCAGCTTCACTCTCCCCATCAGTGAAAGATGGTGCGATAAAAGCGCGTCTCGCGTTTTCTGAAAGAGTTGCACCACTGCTGAACAACGCTAAGCCGGAAGAAATCACTTTTTCAGGTGGGAACGTGTCTGGCGGTGGCAAGACACTTACCTGGAAGCAAGCGTGCGCAACACTCCCTGCTGCCGGAGTCACTGCACGCGGCGAATGGCGGCAGGATCTGCAAGCAACAGGAATTCATGGTGCGGCGTTCGCAGAGGTTGAAGTCGACGTCGAAACTGGTCACATCAAACCGATCAAAATGGTCCATGTTCAAGATGGCGGCCTACCACTCAATCGCCTTGCTCTCGAGAGTCAGATCAACGGTGGGATGATTCAATCGCTCGGCCAGGCGCTTTGGGAAGGTCGCGTGATGGATGCTGATCTCGGAATGCAAGTTAATCCGCATTTTGGCGATTATAAACTGCCGGGCTCCCTTGAGATTCCCGAAATGATTCCGATCATCGATGATGGGGACACTCGTGAAGTGGTTATCGGAATCGCCGAAGGTTGCATTATTCCGTCGCTTGGGGCAGTCGTGAATGCTGTGTTCAACGCGTGCGGTGTTCGTGTGCGTGAACTACCGATTACTCCTGACAGGATTCTGATGGGATTAAAGAATCAATCATAATGTTCAACTCCTTGGAGTGCGGTGGCCTGGCACCGCTTTGTTACGAACTCAATTCCACATATCGCTATAACAAAGCGGCGTCGAGCCGCCGCACTCCAAAGAGATCAGAGAGGACAACGAAATGAAAGCCTTCGAGTGGACAAATCCAACAACGGTCAACGAAGCAGTCAAGTTGCTCAATGCTGGAACTGGCGACATTGACGAAGCACCGCGACCGCTCGCTGGTGGTCAGGATCTGCTGACCACAATGAAGGACTACTCTTCGAGGCCTTCTCGTATTGTTAATCTCAAGAACATTCGCGGACTCAATCGACTCTCACTCGATGCAAAAGGTCTCACGATTGGCGCGCTGATAACTCTCAATGAATTGGAAGAGCATCAAGGTGTCCGCAAGAACATGCCCGGTCTGGCTGAGGCGGCAAACTCAATCGCAACACCGCAAATTCGCAATCTGGGAACAGTCGCCGGAAATCTATGTCAACGCCCACGCTGTTGGTACTTCAGACTTGAGGAAGTTATTTGTCTGAAAAAGGGCGGCTCGGAATGCTATTCCTATAATGGCGAAAATAAATACAACGCGATCTTCGGTGGTGGTCCGTCCTACATCGTGCATCCTTCAGATCTGGCTCCGGTACTCTTGGCACTCGGCGCGCAGTTGACAGTTGTCGGTCCGGAAGGCAAGCGAGTTGTTCCACTCGAAAAGTTTTTCACGTTGCCATCGGATGGAAATGTGAGACGCGAGAATACTCTGAAGAACGACGACATCATCACGGAGATCTACGTACCATCTTCGCCGTTGGCAGCACGAAGTACATATTTGAAATTCAAAGAACGCGAGTCCTTGGATTTCGCGATGGCATCGGTAGCCGTCGCACTGCAAATGTCAGGTAACACCGTAAAGGACGCTCGGATTGTGCTAGGTGGTGTCGCTCCAATTCCGTGGCGCGTGCCTGAAGCTGAAAAATTCGTGACAGGCAAAACACTGTCGAAAGACGTTTTGGAAGAAGCTAGCAAAGTTGCCTTGACTGGCGCCGAACCACTTTCCAAGAACGCGTACAAAGTTCCGTTAACGCAAACGCTTGTACGACGCGCACTCGCCAAGGCAGCGGGTGGAGTCAACGTG
>PSRF01000124.1 GCA_003175865.1 Blastocatellia bacterium | reverse complement strand
CGAAAAGCAATTTGGAAAGTCGATGCTGATCAGCCTATGTGGAAGATTCGCACAGTCGAGTTTCTGGTGAATCGCAGTGTGGCCGATCGAAGGTTCCTGATGGCATTGATGGGAGCATTTGCTGGAATAGCGTTGCTGCTGACGATGATCGGTCTCTATGGGGTAATTAGCTATCTCGTGAATCAACGAACTCAGGAGATCGGCATTCGTATGGCTTTGGGCGCGCAGATGGATGACATTCTTCGGATGGTTTTGAAGCAGGGAATGTTATTTGTTCTGATGGGAGTCGGACTTGGTTTGTGCGCGGCCTGGCTGGCTACGAGATTAATGGGGAAATTACTTTTCCAGATCAGCGCGACAGATCCGGTCACATTCGCGTCGATTGCGGTGTTACTCATAGTAGTAGCACTACTTGCTTGTTATCTGCCCGCGCGTCGTGCGACGAAGGTGGACCCGTTGGTCGCGCTGCGATACGAATGAAAGGAATTCTGATTGTCGATTGCTGATTGCTGATTTGGTCTTGGGACTTTGGGTCTTTGTTTTGAGTTTTGGTTCACGATCAGCTCAACAAAGATCCGTCCACAGACAAACACCAAAGGCCAAAGACCTAAGACCAATCAGCAATCAGCAATCAAAAATAAGAATGATGGACCTCCTCTTCAAAGACATCCGTTACGCCGTCCGCAGCCTCCTGAAATGGCCCGGCTTTACAACGATTGCAGTTCTGACGTTGGCACTTGGCATCGGTGCAAACGCCGCGATCTTCAGCGTCGTTAATGCTGTCCTTCTCAAGCCGCTGAAGTTTCGTGATCCAGAACGCCTCGTGATGATTTGGGAGGAAGCCTCTTTCGCAGGTTTTCCTCGCAATACACCTGCAACCGCGAACTATGTTGATTGGAAAACTCAGAACAGATCGTTTGAAGATATGGCAGCTTCGGCGTCCACCAACTTCAACATCACTGGTGATGGTGAACCCGAACATGTTGATGCGCGTAAGCTGACGTACAATTTTTTGCCTCTCCTCGGCGTCCAACCTTTTATTGGTCGCACTTTCACTGCAGAGGATGACAAACCCGGTGCGCCCAATGTCGCCATCATTAGCTATGCGCTTTGGCAGAGTCGCTATGGCAGTGACCGCGCAATAGTGAATTCAAGTATCCAGCTCAACGGCGAGAAATACACTGTCATCGGCGTAATGCCTCGCGGTTTTCAGTTCATCGACAAAGAAGAGAAGCTGTGGGTTCCGATTGCTTTTACGCCTGAGGATCTGACGCAACGTGGTTCGCATTTTCTGAACGTTGTCGCCCGCTTAAAGTCTGGTGTGACGCTCAAACAAGCGCAAGCAGATATGAACGCAGTCATGCGTAACATCTCTAAGGACCACGTTGCAGAGACCTTCGATGGAAAACTCGGCGCAGTGGTGCTCCCGATGCGTGAACAGCTTGCAGGCGATGTCAAACTCTCATTGCTGGTGTTGCTGGTAGCTGTTTCATTCGTGTTACTGATTGCGTGTGCGAATATCGCCAGTCTTCTGTTAGCGCGCGCTGCTGGTCGGCGGCGGGAGATCGCTGTAAAGACAGCATTAGGTGCAAGCCGAGTTCGCATTGTCCGACAGTTGTTGACCGAAAGTCTGATCCTCTCACTTGCCGGTGGTTTGCTTGGACTATTACTCGCATATTTCAGCTTTAGCTTTCTCGAAAAGTTGATCCCAGTCGGACTAACGCTGTCGACTAACCTCAAACTCGACGGAACAGTGCTGCTCTTTGCACTTGGCGTTTCAATCGTCACAGGCGTGGTGTTTGGTTTAGCACCTGCTCTCCACGCGGCGCGAGTAGATCTGAATGAAGCGCTGAAACAGAGTGGTGGTCGTGGCGCATCAGTGAGCGGAGCAAAGCTGCGCAGCGCTACTGTCGTGATGGAAGTTGCGTTATCGCTGGTCCTATTGGTGGGCGCGGGATTACTAATTCAAACACTCTTTGGTTTGTTCAATCAGTATTCAGTCATTCAACCAGAAAAAGTACTAACCCTAAGAACGCAACTTCCACGCACCAAATACAAAGACACGACCCATCGATCAATCTTTTATCAACAGGTACTTGAACGCGTGCAGAGTCTGCCGGGAGTTGTGTCCTCGGGTTATACGACGTCAGTGCCACTAGCCTGGAAAGGTGGCACTAATGGTTTCTACCCAGAGGGTCTGAAGAACCCGATTCCAGGGATGGCATACGATGCGAACCATCGTCAGATCAGTGCTGACTATCTCAAAACGCTGAACATCGCGTTGCGTCAGGGCCGTTACTTTGATGAACACGACAACGCGCAATCAATGAAAGTCGCGATCATCAACGAGACGATGGCGAAGCAGTACTGGCCTGGTGAAAAGGTTTTAGGTCGACGTTTCAAACTTGGTGACCCAAACGAAGACGTGCCGTGGATTTCGATCGTCGGCGTGGTTGCGGATATCCGTCAGATGGGACTGGATGAACCAGTTAAGGCGGAAATGTATTTTCCGCACAGCCAGGTAGATGATGCACCATGGTTTGCTCCTCGCGATCTCGCCATCAGGACCACCGGCGATCCGATGGCGATTGTTGATGGTGTGCGTGGTGTTGTTCACGCGGTCGATCCAGACCAGCCAATTTCTAATGTTGCGTTATTGTCGGAACTACTTGGTGAAGAAGGTGCCCAGCGACAGATGGGCATGGTCTTGTTGTCGGCCTTTGCGATCCTGGCACTTATCCTTGCATCACTCGGTATCTATGGCGTGCTCGCTTACTTCGTCGCTCAGCATCGCAATGAGATCGGTGTGCGTCTCGCATTGGGTGCAAGTCCTTTGAAGATCCTTTGGTTTGTGATCAAAAAGGGAATGACTCTGACGATTCCGGGAGTTGCAGTTGGCGTGTTCGTGGCGTTTGGCTTAACTCGGTTGATGAGGTCCTTGCTCTTCGGGGTCGGTGCGACTGATCCGCTGACATTCGTAGGCGTACCTTTCTTGCTGCTGGTCGTCTCATTGTTAGCGTGTTGGATTCCGGCAAGGCGTGCGGCGAAGGTCGACCCGATGACCGCACTGCGCTACGAGTAACGGTCAAAAGCTAAGGCACCAGCCTCACAGCAATTTCTTTCGATTGACTCTTGGCCTCTAAAATTCGGCACTTGCAATCGGCTTTTCATATGTTCAACGACATTCGGTACGGAATCAGGAGCCTGCTTAAACGTCCAGCATTTACGCTGATTGCGCTTGTGACATTGGCACTTGGCATTGGTGCGAACAGTGCGATGTTCAGTGTCGTTAACGCAATCGTTTTGCGACCGTTACCTTATGCAGAGTCGCAACGCTTGATGGCAATCTGGGGTAACCTGCAACGCACAGGAACTGCCGAGACTGAGATTTCCGCGCCTGAGTTCAAAGATTTTCGCGAACAGACTCACACCTTCGAGCAGGTCGCAGCTTACGCTGAACAAGACTCTAACCTGACTGGCGTCGGCGAACCCGAACGCTTACGTGGCGCCGTCGTCTCTGCGAACCTATTCCCAACGCTGCGCATTGATCCGCAGCGTGGTCGACAATTCCTGCCTGAAGAAGATCAATTTGGAAAAGATCAAGTTGCAATACTCAGCGACGCATTGTGGAAACGACGGTTCGGGTCCGATCCAAATATCGTCAACAGAACGATAAGTCTCGATGGACGCACAATAACTGTAATCGGTGTGATGCCACCGCAGTTTCATTACCCGGGCAAAGACACTGAAGTATGGATGCCGCTCGCTCTTGCTCCCGATCTATTGACAGAAAACAATCGTGGTTCACATTTTCTCAACGTCGTTGCGCGCCTCAATCCCAACGCAACTCAGCAACAAGCACAAACTGACCTCGATGCGCTTACGTCACGCATGTCCAATGAGCATCGCGGTACTTATCCGAATGGGTTTACAGCGCAGGTTCGTTCACTCCACGAGGATCTCGTTGGCGATCTGCGCCGTGTCATGTTGGTATTACTCGGGGCTGTCGGTCTGGTGTTAGCAGTTGCATGTGCGAACGTTGCACATCTGCGACTGGCGAATGCTGCTGCGCGTCACAGAGAGATCGCAATTCGCTCTGCTTTGGGGGCAAGTCGCGTTCGAGTTGTGCATCAATTTCTGACCGAGAGTCTCTTGCTTTCGCTAGCCGGAGGAGTTTTAGGACTCGTGACTGCATTCTGGGGCGTCAGGGTTCTCGTGGCATTGATCCCCAAAAGTATTCCTCGCATTGATGAGATTGCACTCGACTCTCGAGTTGTACTGTTCACCTTCGGCTTGTCTGTCTTGACTGGAATAGTGTTTGGACTTGCTCCGGCTTTTCAAGCGTCGAAGACATGTTTGAATGAAGTGTTGAAAGAGTCGGGTCGCGGCACTGAGACTTCACGACGCCTTCGGCTACGCAGTGTTCTTGTGATCTCCGAGTTTGCGCTTGCGCTTGTTCTGCTCATTGGTTCTGGTCTCATGGTTAAGAGTTTTCTGCGTGTGCAGGATGTGAAGCCGGGGTTCGAACCTACTCGATTGCTGACCGCGAGAATCGCACTCCCCGATACTAAATACGACAAGTTTGAGAAGACCCGTGCGTTCTTCGAACAACTGTTCGCGAAATTGCATACCCGAGCGGAGGTGAAATCTGTCGGCGCGATTAATTTGCTGCCGTTTGGAGGAGGTGGCGGCGACCGAAGTTTCACCATCGAAGGCCGCGACGTTCCCGAAGGGCAGGCACATCCGGATGAACAGATACGTTTCATTACTGCCGGCTACTTTCAGTCAATGGACATCGCCTTGTTAAAAGGACGCGACATTACCGAACGCGATCAGCCCGATACCCCACAAGTTCTTATTGCCAACCAGGCTTTAGCGCGAAAGTTCTGGCCCAACGAAGAAGCTTTAGGCAAACGTATTTCATTTTCGAAGCGAAATCCGAAGTGGTACGAACTCGTTGGCATTGTCGGCAATGTCAGACATCGAGGTCTCGATGTTGAAGAGAAGCCTGAGTTCTACGTTCCGGTGATGCAGCCGCTGTTCGCTGACGGCAATGTGCCACCGATGTTTTTAACCATTCGCACAAACACCGATCCTCAGACCGCTATTTCTGTTCTGCGCAGCGAGATCGCGTCACTCGATCCGGATCAACCGATCTCGAGCGTGTTGACAATGGAAGAAAGGATTGCTGACTCGGTAGCACCGCGACGGTTCAATATGTTTCTGTTTGCAATGTTCGCAGCGTTAGCACTGGTGCTCGCAGCGATTGGGATTTACGGGATCATGGCGTTCTCCGTTTCACAACGAACACAGGAGATCGGGATACGCATGGCTCTCGGAGCAAGTGGTGGTGACGTTTTGAGAATGGTCTTGCGTAATGGATTCATGTTGGCAGTGAGTGGCATTGCTGTGGGTCTTGTTGCGTCGTTTGCGCTGACACGGTTGATGACTAGTTTGCTGTTCGGCGTTAGCGCGACCGATCTATCAACGTTCATCCTCGACGCCGCGGTGTTAGCGATTGTCGCGTTGGCTGCATGCTATATACCTGCGCGCCGTGCAACGAAAGTCGACCCGTTGGTGGCGTTGAGGGACTGGTGATTGTTGATTTTCGAATTTTGATTGTTGATTCAGCTTGACCGCGGCGCATGTTCAGAGTTCTTGCTTCAGCTTGCTGCTCTGTGCCTCCTCTGCGTCCTCGGTGTCTCTGTGGTTTGATTTTTTGAGTCACCAAACGCCGCAGAGACGCAGAGAACGCAGAGGAAACGCAGAGGAAAGACAATCAAGAATCAAAATTTGAAAATTAAAGATTAATGACCATGACCATCACGCACGATCTTCGATTTGGCGCCCGGATGTTGTTGAAACATCCGACCGTTACTGTTGTGGCGGTTATTACGTTGGCGCTCGGTATTGGCGCAAACAGCGCGATCTTCAGTGTTGTCAATGCCGTGCTGTTGCGACCGTTGCCTTACACAGATCCTGATCGGCTCGTCGCATTGTGGGCAAACGTACCAGAACATGGTCGTTGGCGCGCCACACCCGCGAACTTTCTGGATTGGAAAACACAGAACACGACATTTGTCGACATGGCTGCATACGGCGCATGGACCATGACGCTGACTGGCGACGGCGAGCCGGAACAGATTCTCGGATCGAACGTCAGCTCGAACTACTTCGGTGTTGTTGGTGTTCACCCGGTGATTGGTCGTGCATTTGTGGGAGAAGAATACGCAGCTGGCAAGAATCGAGTCGTCATACTTGGAGACTCTTTGTGGCGCCGGAGATACGCGGCGGACCCGAACATTATCAACAAAGCAATTACGCTCAATGGTGAGCCGTACACAGTGGTCGGAGTGATGCCCCGAGGTATCTATCCGATGTGGCCTACAACTTCAGGTCACATCTCTTTCGAACTGGACCAGCAACAGTTTTGGGTTCCCATGGCGTTCAGCGGATGGTTCGCGAATTTGCGAGGCGCCCATGTGGTCGGTGTCGTTGGCAGACTCAAACCTGGCGTCACGATTGCTCAAGCTCGCGAAGACATGAAGACGATTGCTGCCCGGCTCGAGCTGGAATATCCAATAAACAAGGGAGAAGGCATCATTGTCGCGCCATTCATGGACGAACTGGTTGGCAACGTTAAGCCAGCTCTCTTTACTCTACTCGCCGGTGTTGCGCTGGTTCTACTCATCGCTTGCTCAAACATTGCGGGACTTCTGCTCGCGCAACACGCAACGCGCAGCAAAGAGATTGCTATTCGCGCTGCACTCGGTGCAGGACGAATGCGCATCATGCGTCAGCTGCTGTTTGAAGGCGCTCTGCTTGCGCTGCTGGGAACCGTTGTTGGAATCGCCATCGCACGGTTTGGAACTGCGGTTATACCGGTTTTGGTGCCTCAACAAATTCCGCGGCTCACTGACGTAAACCTGGATTGGCGAGTACTTGGCTTCACGCTTTTGTTATCGCTGTTTACGTGTTTGTTCTTTGGTCTCGTTCCCGCCTGGCAGGCTTCAAAAACAGACCTGCAACACGCGCTGGAACAGGGACGACGAACATCGATTGCTGCTGGTCGCCAGCGTCTGCGCCAGTTGCTAGTGGTATTTCAAATCAGTATGGCCGTGTTGTTGGTGATCAGTGCCGGCCTTTTGGTCAAAAGTTTTTGGCTGCTACAACATGTCGATCCTGGTTTCAATGCCGAGCATGTCTTGTCCGTCGGTTTGAGTTTACCTGGGGCGAAGTACGCAGAGCCCGATCAAGTTAACGGCTTCTTCAACCAACTGACTCAACGCGTTCTTGCGTTGCCGGGTGTGCAGTCCGCCGCGATTTCCTATGACCATCCATTGGAGGCGAGTTGGATCGACAGCTTTTCGATTGAAGGACGGGCGCCGCTTCAACCTGATGAGACTCAGTCAGCCAACTTCAATCCAGTTGGCCCGGATTACTTTCGCGCTGTTGGAGCGCGGATTGTAAGCGGTCGCGCGTTCACGCCGCAGGATGATCAGGACCACCCGGGAGTTGCGATTGTCAATGAAGCTTTTGTGAGGCAGTACCTTCCGCACGACGACGTACTGCATCAACGGCTTAAACCAAGTCCACCTGCACGCATCTGGAAGAACGAACGATTTACCTCCTTTCAAATCATTGGCGTCGTGAGAAATATCAAGTCGGCAGGTCTAAGCGCTGAGACTGACCCTGCTTACTACATTCCGGCATCACAGGCTCCTCTTGCGGACATGGTGTTGCTGGTGCGTACGCAAAGCGATCCAAACTCTTTAGTGTCGGCACTCCGACAAGCGGTTTGGTCCATTGATCCCAATCAACCGATTGCGAATGTCAACACTATGGAGAAGCTTCTTGCGCAAAGCATCGCACAACCGCGCCTCAATATGTGGTTGATGGGTTTATTCGGCGTGCTCGCGTTAGTGCTCGCAGCGGTTGGAATTTACGGATTGATTTCGTATTCGGTCGCTCAACGCACTCAGGAGATGGGAATCCGAATGGCCCTTGGTGCTCAGGTGCGTGATGTACTGACATTAATACTTAAACAAGGACTCGCCTTAGCTCTCGTGGGTGAAGCGATTGGCTTGATCGCAGCGTTCGCGGCGACGCGTCTGATGAGGGGATTGCTGTTTGGGGTAGCACCAACTGATGTGACGGTATTCATCAGCGTCGCCGTTGTTTTAACCAGCGTTGGAATGTTGGCGTGTTACCTTCCCGCGCGGAGAGCAACAAAGGTTGATCCGTTGGTGGCGTTGAAATGTGAATGACAGAAATTGCTGATTGCTGATTGCTGCCAGCGCTCTAATTCAGAAAAGCGCTCAGCACTTAATCAGCAATCA
>PSRF01000205.1 GCA_003175865.1 Blastocatellia bacterium | reverse complement strand
CTTCAGACCCTGCAGCAGCGATACAGCATCAGCTCCTTTGCCATCGCCCGACCATGAACCAATAACATCGTTCTGACTATCGCCAAGTGGTCCAATCAACGCAATCGAACTGACGTTTTTGTTCAATGGCAACAGGTTGTTTTCATTCTTCAGAAGCACGAAAGTTCGTGCTGCGATCTCACGAGCCGCGGCGACATGTTCGGCACTCAAGATCCGTTTAGCTTCGAGTGACTCATCAACATAAGGTTTATCAAACAGACCCAACCTGAACTTGATTCGCAGGATCCGCCGCACAGCTTCGTTGATTTCCTGTTCAGTGATGCGGCCCTGCTTGAGCAGGTCTGGCCCACTCTGGTTGAAGTGTCGACTAACCATTTCCATGTCGACTCCAGCGCTGAGTGATTGAGCAGCTGCGTCGGCGCCATTTGCAGCAGTGCCGTGATTGATTAACTCTTGGACGGCCGTGTAGTCGCTGACAACAAAACCATCGAACTTCCACTCACCACGCAGTACGTTCGTTAATGTGAATGGATTTGCGGACGCTGGGACACCGTTAAGATCGTTGAACGCACTCATGAACGTTCCGACACCTGCATCAACCGCTGCTTTGAAAGGTGGCAAGTAGACCGTTCTCAACGTGTACTCTGACAGGTCTGTTGTGTTGTAGTCGCGTCCACCTTCGGCCGCGCCATAAGCAACCCAATGTTTGGCGCACGCGACAACTCTGTTATCACGACTGTAATCATCGCCTTGAAAGCCTTTCACCCGTGCTCGTGCCATCGCTGATGCCAGGTATGTATCTTCACCCGAACCCTCAGCAATGCGACCCCAACGTGGATCGCGAGCAATGTCGAGCATCGGTGCAAACGTCCAGGCGACGCCAGCCGCTCGTGCTTCATCGGCAGCGATTGCTGCGCCTCTTTCAACTGCAGCCGGATCCCAGCTGCTTGCTTCGCCGAGTGGAATTGGAAAAACAGTGCGATAACCGTGAATCACATCGAAACCAAAGATCAGCGGGATTTTCAGTCGTGACTCTTCAACTGCGATGCGTTGCAACTCATTCGATTTCTTCGCACCTCGCACATTGAGTGTTGAGCCAAGGAGTCCCTTACGCACCAGGTCGACATGCTCAGGGCGATAGTTGCCATTAGCTTCGCCATCGAGTTGCTGAAGTTGACCGAGTTTTTCGGCCAGCGTCATGCGAGAGAGCAAAGCGTCAATCCGGCTTTCGACGTCCGCTTTGTTCTGTGATTCTGATGTGGGAGGTGCTGTCAGGAATAGAACTGCTGCACCGCATACGAGTAAGAGTGTTGCGACTAATCGTTTTGTTTGCACAGGACTCCTCAAACTGATTAATTTACTTCTCGGTTGATTTCTGGAAGGCTCGAGCGAAATCGAAATCAGTTGAGTCGGTTTAACTCTAACGAGACTTCGCTCTGCGATGTCTGTAATACAAGTTCGTTCGATTCACAATTGAAATTGAATGGGCAGTAATTTACTACAACTGTTGCTACCCTGCGATCCATTAGTTTGGATCATCAATTCCAAGGTTAGTCTGTTAACGTACGTTTGTCTTTAGTATTTCCGCAATCCGACGAGTTCCAGTGCTCGTGGAATTTCCGGATTGCGCATGAACCAACGCCAGACACTTTCGGTGCGAGCATTCTCCGCACTCAACAACGTGATGCCGAGATCGATGCCGATAACATCACGATTGATCCAACCCGTGTTTGGGTTGAACGCATCCGTGAATCCGTATTTGCCGTAGATGCGTTTACCGTATTTCCTATGCATAGTGCGCAATGCAGCTATCGCTAGTTTCGGGACAAACATCGATGAACCTGCTGCTGCATACGGAACCACGGTGCCATCAATTGCCGGATTTCTAGGTGGACCACCCCAGGCAACATAACCTTTCACACTGTCTGACGCGCTGATGCCCCACACGTTTGGTCCATACCCGGGAAATTCTTTAGCAAGATCCATGCAGAAAACCCGATGAGCCTTTGTCGCTATTACTGAGTTCTCAAAATAATCAATGTGTTCGCCTTCTATTTCGCGACGATTCCTAAAATCAACCCATGCATGCGAGTACTGATAAGTGAATAGCGCTGTCGTACCGAGATATTTATACCCGTCATAGCGATTCCAGTTGCGCTTCCATGCATACCACGAATCCTGTGTGATCGGATGCGTTGGTGATCCGATCGCCAGCAGGTACAACATTGGGTGCTCACTGTAATCATCCCATCGTGACTTAATGAATCCACTCTCGGGATGCCAACCCATCGAAAGTAAATGCGGATCGTGGTTCAGCATCCAGGGAAAATCAACACGCTCGTAGATCCTCGTTGCGAGCCTCACGATTTCATCGTCATCGTTAAAACATTGTCGAGTGGTTAGAATGCCGGCAAGCAACAAAGCGGTGTCGATTGAAGAAACTTCGCTTTTCCATTCTCTTTGGCCGTTCCTGGCATCCATCCAGTGATAAAACCAGCCATGCTCTTGTAATGCGCGATCAGCAAAGAAGCGCAGCGTTGTTTTTACGCGTTCGCGTGCTGCACTGTTCTGGACCCAGGCGCGTTCCGCCGCAATGCACAGACCAGTTAGGCCGAATCCAGTGGTTGCGATGCTCGCAATGTAGCGATGTTCCTCGTCGGCGGGTGAACCATCATTGCGCGTACGATCTAATATCAAACCTGTGTTCGGGTCAGCTTGCTCCCAAAAATAGCGAAACGAACGCCGTTCGAGATCCTCCAGAAAAGCCTTGTCGGCCGGCGTTAGTTGCGTCTGAACTGAAACGTAAGGGGGAGGCCCGTGCGACGTAGTTGGGTGGACACTTCCCGAAATGTCGGTAGGAATCAGGAGCAGGAGTAAGGCGATTGTGAGAAAAACTCGAAAGGTGTAGGTTGGTTGCATTCGAGTCGGAGTCGATTTAATCATCGGAGGTCAAGCTTATTTTATGGAGCGGATCACTTCAAGGCTGGCCTACTTATGTTTAATCGATTAGGCCAATTGTAACGTGATCGGGGAATCCAAGTCTCGATTGCTGCGTCATCACTCATCAAGTAAACTCATGAGCAAGGCTAGTCTTCGCAACGCAAGCAGAGCTGCAAGTACATGGGTGTAAAACGATGCAGTGTTGACTACTTTAAATTCAGACTGTTAAGCACTCTGAAGATAGCCCAATTGAGTGTCACTCTATTTCTGTTCCTCACCAACGCATGCTTTGCTGAATCAATTCAAGGCAGAACTCAGGACGATACTGCTTCGCAATTGCGACAGGCAGCAGCTTTCCTGCAAGCCGGCCGAAATGATGAGGCCGAAGTGATTCTGCGAAAAGTTATTGCGGATGCGCCGCGAAATCCAGACGCGCATAATCTGCTTGGTATCATCTTGGACCAGCAGGGAAAAGCAGCCGAAGCCGAGCGCGAATATCGCACCAGCCTGCGCTTGAACCCGAATTCGCTTTCTACACTTGCAAATCTCGGTGTCTTACTCGCACGCAGTAATCGCGAAAGTGAAGCAGTTGAAGCGCTTGAGACCGTGGTCAAAGCAGCTCCAAATCATCCGCAGGCCACGATAAATCTCGGCCTTCTTTATGCTGCCCGCCACGACTATGAACGCGCCGCCCCGTTGCTTACCAGGGCCAACCAAATGCAGCCTCACACGTTCGATATTCTCTATCATCTGGGGATAGCATGGTTCAATCTGAAACGTCTCGATGACGCCGCTAATGCTTTGAAAGAAGCTGCTTCCCTCTCAACCACTGCCGCAGATCCCTACTATTTCCTCGGCATGATTGCTTTTGAACGCGGTGAAGATGAAGCAGCAGGAGAACTGTGGGAAAAGGCGCTTACCATCCGTCCAAACTACGCCCAAGCTAGCTTCATGCTGGGCGAGCTCCTGCAAAAACATCAACGATACGACTCTGCGAAGGACTATTACGAACGAGCCTTGCAGCAAGATTCATCACAACCTGTGTATTACGCGCGACTAGGTGCGGTTTACATGTTGTTGAAGAATTTCGGAGCTGCGTTGGCCGTGTTCAAGCGTGCAGCCCAAACATTTCCGAAAGATGCCGACATGCACTACTTTGTGGCTTTAGCCGCACGAGGATCGGGCGATTTCGACCTGGCGCAGTCACATTTGCGTCAGGCACTTTCACTACAGCCAAATCACGTAGACGCTCTATCTCTATTGGGCGCGATTCTTAGTGACCGCGGCGATGTCGCGGCGGCAGAAAAGCTTTTACGCCGGGCAATTGTATTTAATGACAAGCTTTTCAATGCTTATCACGATTTGGGCAGACTGTTAGTGAGAGGTCATCGTTACGATGAGGCTTTGCCGATCCTGCAACGGGCGGCAACCTTAAACTCCAATGATGCCGACGTTCATTATCAACTCTTTCTTACTTACACACGACTCAAGCGTAAAGACGACGCGGATCGCGAACTCGCCTCTTATAAGCTCTTGTCTGAAAGACAAAACTCAAAGAGCAACTAACTTCGCAAGCAGCAAGTAGAATCACAAAACAGTTTGAAAATTCCGCAGAAGAGCATTCTTCAATCTGTTTGGCAGCGGAAAAAAAATTGCGCACTTGCCCATAGAATACAAGTGCGCAAATGTATTGAGGCGTGAATTTTCTAGAAACTGAACCTCGCCTGAAGTTCGATCACACGTCCGGCTAACGCGCTATCTGGTTCACCAAAACTCGGACGATTGACGAACACGCCGCCACTGCCTGATTGGAATGGTGCCAGGTTCAGCGTATTGAAGATGTTGAAGAAATTGGCCCGCAACTCCAGACTTGGGTTCTCACTCACCGAACCCAGGTGCGGGAGCCCAAAACGTTTGGTCAAAGTCATGTCCGTAGAAAAGTACCTTGGACCACGAAACACATTTCGTCCAATTCCGGGCGGGTTCAATTGAAACGTGGGTGTTCCAGTCGCATCGGTATTGACGGTCGTACTAAAGTACGCGGAGCCACCACCGGGAAAGATTCCGTTGGGTTGCAGGAAATTACTATTTGAACTGCTCAATGGCTGTTTCCCAAAGAACATAGTCGGCCGAATCGGACCAAAGAAGTTGCCGTTCGGACCTCTAAGGCCCTGATCTATTTTTGGCGTCCACGGAAAACCTGAGTGAGTGGTAACAATACCGTTAATCTCCCAGCCGCCCAGCAACTTGCCGGTCCAATCATTTCGACCTCTCAGAAAAGGAATATCCCACAAAGCAGAGGCAACGAAATTGTGTCTCACATCGTAATCTGATGGTCCGCGTTCTGTGGAATTGTCAACCGGGAAAGTTTGATTAGTGCAGCCACACGGAGACTCGAACGAGGTTGTGTCAATGCTCTTGGCCCAACGATAATTAAGGTCAAACTGAAATCCATTCGCAAAGCGTCGTTGCAAGCGTGCGAGCATCGCATTGTAATTGCCATTCACATCGGGAGAAGCAAAGTAGACTGCAAAGAAGTTTGGATTCTGCGTAGGCTCGACCAGATGCTCAGGAACAATACGGACAAACTTATGACTCGAACTGCCCTGATATCCCAGTGTGGCAACTAGTTTTGCTGGGAGTTCGTATTGTCCCTCGAGTGAATATCGATATACATACGCGCTCGGTAGATCAGGAGGCGTTCCATAGATCTCAATAGTTTTCCTGAAAGAGGGCGCAGCAACGAAGTTCGGATTCTGGGGATAACTCAATGGCGAGTTACTGCTTCCCAGCGCATAGGAGATTACTCCATCAGCGAAAGGTGGTGCCCAATCCTCGCCACCCGCAGCACCCGCGCCTCCGCAGCAGAGGTTGAATCTACTTCCGTTCGGCGGATTTGCTCGGGTATTAGCAAGCAGAGCATTTGGCAAACGATCATAGCCGATTCCGAAACCTCCACGCAGAACGAATCGATCGCGGACCTCAGCACCAAAGAACCTGTCACGACCAAAGATTTTTGCCGGACTCCAGGCAAAGCCAAGCTGTGGACCAAAGTTGTTATAGTCAGAGCTGGTGAGTTTCTTCGATGTAACTAAGGTCGAAGTCGATAAGGGGTTTGATCCGAGAGATAAATTGCCCAGTAGGTCATTTCCCCTTGCGGTAATTGGTTGAAAGTACTCCCAACGTAATCCAAGATTGAAGGTCAGGTTTGGACGGTACTTCCAATCGTTCTGGACAAAGAAACTCAAATCCGCAGTCTTGAAAGGAGTGTTGTTTGCTATGGGTGTGCCCGAGAGGTTCTCATTTATTGCCTCGAAGATCGGAGTATCGTTAGCGAAATTCCAGGGACGTACGAACGAGTAAAGTGGACGTGCTCCGCCCGTACCCGTATTGTCATTTAAATCCGCTCTATAAGCGCCACCGAATTTCCACGTCGAGTTGCCCATGACCCTAGTCAACACATCGCTAAAGTGAAGTTGTTTCTCAGCAATTACTCCCGGCGTATTCTCCGAACGATCAGCTCCAAAACGGAGTCGGTCGCCGCTTGGTAGGAGTTGTTCAATCTCAATACGCGGAATGCCGAAGTTGACGTTTGCATTGGAGTCTACTTCGTTGAATCCCCAGCGAGTGAAATTAAATCGTGCCTCGTTCAACATCGTCGGCGAGATGTTGCGTGTGTAAATAGCAGCAAGATCCCAGTTGAGTCGTTTGGATGTGATGTCTGCCATCGGTCGACTTTGAGCGGCGGTATCAGAGCGTGTCTGTGTCACGGGTGTGATAAAGAAGGAAACCGCAACGCTGTCTTTCTCTGTCACACTGTAGTCAATACGAGTGAAGTATTGATTACCTCTAAAACTTGTTGGGTTTGCCAGCTGAGCGTATTGAACATCAGGCACGCCATCCAGACCCCCTCCGAGCGGTTGTGAAAAAGGAACATACTGACCAGTCGCTCCCGTTGGTGAGCCTAAATCAAAGCCACCCGCTACATCCTGACATGTAACCGGGAAACTGAAGTCAGCGCAACGGCGCGGAATAATAGCCAGCACTCGAGGCTGAATGCCTGGATCAGAGAGAACCTTCCTGGCAATGCCATTTGGCCTTTGCGATATGATCAGTTGGCGAAGTTGCGAGGTTTCGACAAAACCCTGAAATGTGTCATTTGTACTGCTGCGGTAGCCTTCATATGCGAAAAAGAAAAACAGTTTATTACGGAAGATTGGACCACCCAGGCTACCACCATACGATCGATTCTTCTGCTCGACCCGCTGGGGTAAGGATGTTCGCGTTGTGCCGGGAATGCCGTGGAACTTGTTGAAAGCATTCAGCCCCGGATCGGCGTACCTGAAGAAGCCACTACCATGGAAACTATTCGTTCCATTCTGAGTAACAACTCGGACCTGCGCGCCGCTGTTGCGGCCGTCTTCCGCGGAGTACGTGCTTGAGGTTACGGCAACTTCTTTTACGCTCTCTTGAGTTGGAGTAATAACTGCTGCACCGCCCCAGGTTTGGCTGTTAACGCTGACGCCATCAATCTGATAATTGTTAGCGGAAACACGCTGCCCGTTTGCCGAAATGGGCACCTGATTTTCGGTCGCAAAAATCGAAACGTTTGAGCCGCCCGGTCCGCTCGTATTTGGAAGGTTAGCTGCTCCACCACTGGAGGTACGCGCCCCCTCGCCGAAAACTCCTGGCGCGAGTCGCAAAAGTTGATACGGATCGCGTGATGCCTGTGGCAGTCGCAATACTTCCTGGTTGGAAATCGTCTTATCGACATTCGCATTTTCAGTTTGAAGGAGCGGCGTCGACTCAGTGGAAACCGTGACAACGGCACTTACCTCGCCGGCCTCCAGGGCTACGTCGACTCCCTGAGTAGTTTCTGCGCTGACGCTGACATTTTCTAAAACCTTTTTCTTATAGCCAAGTTTTTCAACGGCGATTGTGTACGTGCCGGGCGGTAACCCCGAAACACGATAATATCCCTCAGCGCTTGACTTCACCTCTTGCACTTTACCGGTTTCCTTATTTGTTACTGTGATCGTCGCTTCAGGGATAAGTCCACCTGCAGCGTCTGTCACAGTGCCTTGAATGCTCGCCTTGAATTGAGCATTTGCAACTTGATAGATACCAAAGAAAAGAAGGGCGAAAAGAATGAAATTCGCAGTCTTGTGAGCATGCTTATTCATGGAAAGACCTCCCGGGCTGTTTCGACTTACCGCTTGGCCCACACGAGTGCACACGTGTTGGGAAAAATAAACCGGTCAGGGTAGCCGGCGACCAGAGGGACTAGGGAGGGGAAGACTTACTGAAACAAAGGTTGGGGTGCTCAATTAAATAGCACCAAAGGTGTAAAACTTCAATATCTACTTTCTGGGCATAGACCAGATGGTCTCAGCACTCGAGGCGTTTTTGGATAACAATCTGGGAATTCGATTAGAACAGGAGCGACCCACTGCCCTTCCACTACGTCGTGCGAGTCGAAGCAGTCGCTACACCCCTGTTCTAACGATGCTGGGTTCTTCAACGATCCTGTGAGAACATTAACGCTTCATCACATGCACCGTTACCTGATGCTTCTTACAATTGTCGTCGCTACTTCTTCCAGCCTGTTTGCGCAAACTCAACGCGTCGCACCAGGGGGACCCGGCAACGATGCTCATTGGCCCACTGCAGCAAAGAATGGCTTTGGAACCTCAACAACAATT
>PSRF01000088.1 GCA_003175865.1 Blastocatellia bacterium | reverse complement strand
TGCCACTTTGTTTACAGTCGACTCTTACGGCACTAGCAGGCGAGGGCGCCTGCGCTCCCAGCACGAAGTTCAAATTATGCGTAAGTTGAAACTAACACTCTCTTTCCTTTTGATGCTGACACTTGTGCATTCGGTCTGCGTCTTTGCCGGTGTTGCCCAAGTCACGCAACCAGGAATCTCTCCGTATAAGCGTGAGCCAAGTGGGGCAGCGTTGAAATGGGCCAATGACACGCTGAGCAAGATGTCGGTTGAAGAGAAGATCGGACAGTTAATCTCAGTTGGAATCAACGCGACTTTTCTGAATCAGGACAGTGACGCCTACCTCGCACTCAAGCACCAGATAGAAGACAACCACGTCGGCGGCATCGTCTTGTTTCGTGGACCAGTTTATGAATCAGTAATGCTTGTCAATCGAATGCAACAGCTTGCGCGATTTCCGCTGTTAATCTCGGCAGATCTGGAAGCGGGTGCGGGGATGCGTTTTGATGATACTGTCAACTTTCCCTGGAACATGGCGGTCGCAGCGACAGGCAATCCTGATTACGCGCGCCGACAAGGTGAGGTAACTGGCCGTGAAGCACGTGCGCTGGGCGTGCAACAGATTTACGCACCGGTGGTTGATGTAAACAACAATGCGTCTAACCCCGTAATCAATGTTCGTTCCTATGGCGAAGATCCAACTGACGTTGCACGATTCGGAGCCGCGTTCACGCAGGGCGCACAAAGTGCTGGCGTCATCGCCACTGCAAAACATTTCCCCGGTCACGGTGACACCGCTGTTGACTCGCATCGTGGTTTGCCGGAAATTAATGTCACTCGCGCGCGGTTAAACACAGTCGAGTTTGTTCCCTTTCAAGCTTCCGTGAACGCCGGTGTGGGAGCGGTGATGGTGGGGCACATTGCTCTGCCGCAGATTGACTCAACCGCGATCAAACCCTTGCCGAAAAGTGTTAAAGGCAAACCGCTCGACACAGACGAAGCCAGCGAAATCAGTGACGAAAAAGCCACAATGCCAGCGACAATGTCACCGATCATGGGTGGCATCCTACGTAACGACTTGAAGTTTCCTGGTTTGATTGTGACTGACGCGCTGAGTATGAGTGGGTTGACGATCTACTTCACACAGGAAGAGGCTGCGGTCCGCGCGCTCGAAGCAGGCGCTGACCAATTACTGAAACCTGCTGACGTCGACGCAGCATTTAGAGGTGTACGTGATGCGGTGAAAAGTGGAAGACTCACGGAGCAGCGTATCGAACAATCAGTGCGAAAGATACTGGCGGCTAAGTACGATCTCGGTCTAGTCGATCAACGAGTCACACCTTTAGAAACGATCGATCGCACAGTGGCAGGCCGCGATGTTTCGAAACTCGCAACTGAAATTGCTGAGCACGCAATCACAGTCGTTCGCGACCAAGATAAGTTGGTGCCCCTGACGACTCTCAAGCAGGACGCGAAGATCTTCAATCTCGCTATCACAAACGGCGATGATCGACTGTGGATTTCAAACGCGTTCACGTCGAGACTGGCGCGCGGAAGAAGAAAGGTCGAGACAGTTGTTTTGGATGATCGTTCCTCTGACCAGGACGTGCAAAAAGCAGTGGCTGCAGCAAAATCTGCTGACCTTGTTATCGCGTCGTTGTATGGAAGAGTGAGGACTGGTCAGAAGAACAGCGTTGGTTTGCCAGAGCCAGGCGCACGCGCATTGTCCACAGTGATTTCCGCGAAGGCCCCGATTATCGGTATCAGTTTTGGCAATCCGTATCTTCTGCAAAGCTTTCCGGAACTCAAGACATACATCGTTGCATATGGCGACATGCCCAGCTTGCAGCAAGCAACAGCGCGTGCGTTGTTAGGAGAGATCGAAATTACTGGAAAGTTACCGATTTCATTACCGGGCCTATATCCAAGAGGCACGGGAATGCAGCTGAAAGCGGCGCAACCACAGAGCAGCCAATAGCAGTCCTCTGATTCTCAGCGATACGAAGTTGCCTAAAGGCGCTGTGATAATAAGAAGACCGTTCAGTCATCAATGAAACCCAGAGACACACATAGTTCGAAACTTACGTCGCTTCTAGTGCCGGCAATTGCGCTCCTCCTTGGCTGTGCACCCCTTAAAGCACAATCTCTGAGTAAACCAGAATCGGTTTCACTCTCGTCATCACGACTGGCACAGATGAATTCCGTAATCGATGAGGCAATTCAAGCGAAACGACTGCCTGGTGCGGTGGTTCTTGTTTCTCGCCAGGGTCGCATCGTTTGGCAGAAGGCTTATGGCGCACGTGCGACTGAACCTGCGCGCGAACCGATGACCACTGACACGATTTTCGACCTGGCGAGTTTGACAAAAATAGTAGCAACGTCGACCAGCATCATGATTCTTGTCGAACGCGGCAAGGTGCGCTTGAGTGATCCTATTTCAGATTACATTCCTGAATTGAAAGGTGAGGGAAGAGAGCGAATCACCATCGAACAACTTTTGACTCATCGTTCAGGTTATCCACCTGACTTCGATCTACGTGAACGCTGGACCGGTTACGAAGAAGCCATCAAACATCTAATTAAAGAACCGCTCCGAAATCCACCAGGTAGTCGGTTTGTATACAGTGATATCAATTTCATTGCACTCGGCGAAGTCGTTCACCGCGTTTCCGGGAAGACATTGGACCAATTTGCACGGGAAAATATTTTTGTGCCTCTTGGTATGTCCGACACAGGTTTTAATCCACAACCTGCACTGAGAAATCGAATCGCACCCACCGAAAAGAGAAAGGGACAACTCGGTTATCTCGGTGATAGTGCCGGTGACGTCGGCACCGAAGGTGAAGTGTGGCTACGCGGCGCTGTCCACGATCCAACTGCATATCGTATGAACGGCGTCGCAGGACATGCTGGTCTCTTCTCAACTGTTCACGATCTTGCAATCTATTGCCAGATGATTTTAAACGGTGGCCAGTATCGCGGTGTTCGGATTCTGTCGCCATTGACAATCGCCGAAATGACCCGGCCACGCGTTGTTTCCAATAACGGCGGTACACGTGGACTCGGGTGGGACATGAACACCAGCTATTCAACGAATCGTGGTGATATTTTTCCGTTGGGTTCGTTTGGTCATACTGGTTTCACTGGGACGTCGATTTGGATCGATCCGGCTAGCGAGATGTTTGTAGTGTTTCTCAGCAACCGGGTGCACCCGGATGGAAAAGGCGACGTTGGTCCATTGCGTGGACGGGTTGCGTCGATCGTTGCCGCTTCAGTGACCGACAGTGCAGTTGTGAATCGTGCGCGAACTGAGTTATCGAGCTACTACGCTGAGGTTGTTAAGGCGACGGAGGGACTGGTATCGGGCGATGCCAATAGCAGAGTTCTGAATGGTATTGATGTACTCGAGCGCGATAACTTTAAACAGCTTACAGGAATGAAGATCGGACTGGTAACTAACCACACCGGTGTCGATCGTGACGGACGTCAAACGATCGACATTCTAAACAAGGCGCCAGGCGTGACGCTGGTCTCACTATTTTCACCTGAGCACGGAATTCGTGGCGTTGCGGATGAAAAAGTTTCTGACTCAAAAGACGATGCGACTGGTCTGCCTATCTATTCGCTTTACGGTGAAACTCGCCGTCCGAAACCTGATCAATTGGCAACACTCGACGCATTAGTCTTCGACATTCAGGACGTAGGCAGTCGGTTTTACACTTACATCTCTACGCTCGGCTACCTGCTCGAAGAAGCGGCGAAATCAAAGAAACCGGTTTTTGTTTTGGATCGACCCAATCCGATCGGTGGCCTCGACGTTGAAGGACCAATTGCTGATCGAGACAAGCTATCGTTTACGGCCTATCACACGATCCCGGTGCGTCACGGTTTAACAATCGGCGAGCTTGCACAACTCTTCAACAAGCAACGCGGAATCAACGCCGATGTTCGTGTCATCAAGATGGAAGGCTGGCGACGAAACATGTGGTTTGACGAGACGAATCTGACCTGGATTAATCCGTCACCAAACATGCGGAGTCTTACTGAAGCGACTCTCTATCCAGGCATCGGTTTATTGGAAACAACAAACGTGTCTGTTGGTCGCGGTACCGATACGCCTTTTGAACTTGTCGGAGCGCCGTGGATTCAAGCGGATAAACTCGCCGCTGAGTTGAATGGTCGTGGCTTGCTCGGTGTGAGATTCGTTCCTGTGCGGTTCACGCCAAAGGCCTCGGTGTTTAAGGACCAACCATGCGGCGGTGTAAACATCGTTATTGTGGATCGTTCTCGTTTCCAACCCGTGCTTGCGGGGTTGGAGATTGCTACTGCACTTCGACGTTTGTATCCGAATGATTGGAAGATTGATAGTTATCTTCGTTTGTTGGTTAACGCTGATTCACTTGAACGTGTGAAGCGAGGCGAGTCAGCTCGCGAGATTGTTAACTCGTGGAATCAATCATTAGAACAATTTCGTCGAGCACGTGCGGAGGCCTTGTTGTACCAGTAACCTAGTCTTTCGGCGCACTGATGTTGAATGAGTTCTGATCGATTGGTTCGTTGAAGACAAACTTATTAAGTACGAGAGTCCATTCCGCTAAGAACGTGCCGGCGTGAGTGTCAGCAGAGAATTCTATTTTGTACTGGTGCGGTAGAGTCAGTCCGGCCTCTTCTTTGAACTCAGAAAACTCCTCAACTAGTTTGTAACGGCTTTCGCGCTCCTGCACGTTACCATAACTGCGGTCACCAGTGACTGCGGGAATTAGTCTTCGATATTCAGTTCGCACATGCCTGGCAGTTGCTTCGTCGAAGAACAAACTTATCTGAAGTTCTGTTCCTGCTTTAGGAATGTATTTTAGTTCGTGAAGAACTTGTCCATTCACCTTCTTGGTGCCAGCGTATTCAACCTTGACGTTCTTGTCCTGAATGCTGAGCAATGGCCATGCTGACGAGAGCGCTCCGCCCATTAAGCCCTGCTGGAAAATTACCCCCTGCATCATCAAAAAACTCCCAAGAGACGATCTGACTCCTGGCGTAACGAAGGCTGCAATGAAGGAACTGCCGTTGAACGCAAATTCCTCCTGCGGGTAGACAGGACTTCTGAAACTCATCCCTATCAAATTCTTTGGACCGTCGGATGCGAGTACGCACAGTCCAGCGGCCTGGCCAGTTGGCACTGTGCGAAACACTACCAGCGATGTTCCAGAAATAATCCGAGTCTTTACCGCTTGTCGGGCGCCAGCTTTTCCAATTGACTCAAGATGCTTGGCGATTAAGTCGGGCGCAGTAAGTTCGCCATTTGCCGTCTTTGACAAAGGCGTCGAAGAGACTGCAAGCGCTAACAGAAAAGAGGCTGCGATGAAGATTACTGATCGAGTGGTCATCGGCTTTGCCTCAAAGGCGGTACTGAGTCTGCGTAAGAGATGCCCGTTTCCTTAGCCTGCGAAGCAGGCGCTTGCGTAAAGCCTGGGGCGCCAGCCCCAGGGACGGAGCAACAATAATCGCAGCCCGTGACAACAGGCGACAGCTCCTATCCTCCTCGACTTGCGCCTGCTTCGCAGGCTTGTTACTTCAAACGCCAGGGCTCCTGGGGCTCACGCCCCAGGCTTTAAGCTGCACGCCTGCTTCGCAGGCTAAACTCCAAATCAATTCGCGTAAAGTCTCTCCATTTCCATTTGTGAGATAAGGTCTTCCTAGTGTCCCATCACAAAAACAGCGAGACATCTTTTGCGGATGTCTCGCTGTTCTACGATAAACCGGTTCTTAGAACTGGAGTTTCAGTGCAAATTGGATCACGCGGGCTGATTCACCAGTTTGCACGATTGTTTGGGTTGATGGTGGTGCCACTGTTGCGCAGCAGGATGAAGCAAATACGCTGGAACGAATACTTGGCGATCCGGTTGATGCGTCACGTGGGTTGTCAAAGTTTGGGTGATTGAAGGCGTTGAACATCTCGGTGCGGAACTGCAGTTTCACTTGCTCAGTGATCTGGAATGTCTTGATAAACCCAAAGTCGATGTTCCAGTAACCTGGTGCCGTGAAGATGTTTCTGCCCGCCCCGTTTTGTCCTGGAGCTGGAATGCAAAACGGCTGAGTTAAATCAACGCCACACGAGAGCGCGTTGACTGGTTTGAAAAGAACCGGTCCGGCGAGTGGTGAATTTGCAAGGTATTGAAGATCGGCCTTTACAGGTGCCTGCACACCTGCACGACCTTCGTGGCTACCGTTTGACGTGAAAGCGCCGCTCCGCACGGCAAACGGTTCACCACTCATTTGTGTGTAGATGGTATTAATGGTCCAACCGCCTAGAATTTGGTTTAC
>PSRF01000433.1 GCA_003175865.1 Blastocatellia bacterium | reverse complement strand
CGACGATGGCCAAGGCCGTAGCCGCAACCATCGCTTGTTTTAGTGTTGTAAACCCAGTCATTATCTGACTCTCCTTGACGTACAACTCTCAGCCCTGAGCGAATGACCACGAGTTGTCGTAAATCATTGGGAAATTGGCAAAAATACTAGAGGCGCGGGCAATGCGAGACTCAAGATTATTTCGGCCACAATGTCCTCAGCTTTATCGCGAGGAAGCTACATGTAGATTGGCACGTGCCAACTCTAGTGCAAAGTTTGGGCCATTACCTGTAAGTAAGATAAATGTCGAAAACCCTTTGAGTTTTAGCAAATTTGAAAATGGTGGATCTGGGAATGGCCGGAGGCGTCCAAGATTCAGACTCGAGGTCTAGACTCTAGACGTGGCGAGGCTGGATTGTTTGAGCAACGCGAACGATTTTCGTGAGACTGAAACGTAAGTTTCTTTGACAACCTCGCACCGTTTTACAGGTTACTCCGCTGAACGATTGGCGGCTTTGATGAGACCAGAATGCGAGCACGTGGGGAGCGTTCTTGGTTCAGCAGGAATGAAGGACTGAATGAAGGATTATTCGGGCTTGCTCTGCCAGATTCGTGAGCGCACGTCCATGTGAGGTACTCGTGATTACTGCAAACAACAACGGCAAATTCCAGTGCAAACTAGTTCCCGGACCTGAGTTCGGCAGTAACCCAGGCCCAGTATCCTTGGATCAACTCACTTGCCGATCTTGCGCCGGTATCGACGCAAAGTTCCGGCAGCTCCTACCAACCCGCTGCCCAGCAGCAACATGCTGGCTGGCTCGGGGAGGCTTGTTGGAGGTGTTCCAGTCGGGTTTGCTGTTGTACCGAACTGGATAACCACGTTGCTGAAAGCAGAGTCAACCGTAACACCTGGTACAACCAGCGTGAATGTGTTCGTTCCAACAAGAAACGGATTATGGGGATTGTTGCCGGCAATACTGCCGTTTGCATTGGCATAAGCTCCACTTCCGTTTCCGCCGATTATCGTCTGTTCGGGTCCAGCCGCCGGACCAACTCCGAAGGCACACACGACGCAAACCGTGATGGTTTGTCCACTGTGGCCAGCAGCCCATCCACTTGGGTCAACAGCGCCAGCCAGGACTCCATTGCCGCTATTATCGATATTCGTTGATTGAGTGGAGTGGCTACTGGATAGTGATACCGCTCCACCGTTGTACCCGCTCACTTCGAAGTACACACCGCTGATGTTTTGAATGACAGACACCACCTGTGCGTTGGTGAGATTGTTGTTAAGCGTAATGGTGACCGTGCCGTTACCGGCAACTATTGAACCGCTAACGTTGGTCACGCTGCAAGGCGGATTACCTGTACAAATATTTATCGGGTCAGCCTTCGTCACGCTGGAGGCAATTATCACGATGGCTAAAGCTGTCGTTGCTACCATCGCTTGTTTCAATTTAGTAAACCCAGTCATTACTCAACTCTCCTTGAGTTACAACCCCGCTCCCCTGAGCGGCTGAGTTGTTTCCGTAAAACGGAGTGAGTGGCAAGAAAATGAGCGGCGCGGACAATGCGAAGCTCGGAATATTTCAGCCAAAAATCCTCGACTCTTCGCGAGGAGCTAAATGTTGATTGGCACGCGCCAACCCGGTGTAATGTTTGGTCCATTACCCGTAGTAAGATAAATGTCGAAAACCTCTCGGTTTTTAGGAATCTTGCAAATTGGAACCAGAATTATGAGGAAGGGATGTCTAACATCCAGAGCAGAGCAGATCTAGATTCTAGAGGTTGGAATGTGGTGCTTCTTGATCTTCTGGTAGAGCGAGCTTCGAGGTATGCCGAGTCGCTTAGCTGCACGCTCCACCCTGCCCTGCTCTTCATGCAGGACCCGTTCGATATGCCTTTTCTCAAGTTCAAGAAGGGTGAGGCTTGAATCGAGGAAAGGCGCGGCGACATTTGAATGCCCGTCAAAATTCAGATCCCGTAGACCAATGGATCTGCCTTCGCTTAGTAATACTGCGCGCTCAATCACATTTCGAAGTTCCCGGACATTTCCAGGCCAGGAATACGCTTTAAGGCCTTTAACGCAACTCTCATCGAGCTGAATTTCGCCTCTTCCCAAATCCGAGGCGACCTTATCTAGCAGGTACTGAGCGAGGGTTGAGATATCTTCGATTCGATCCCTGAGTGGCGGAAAGGATAGCGGGATCGTGCTGATACGGAAGTAGAGGTCGTCCCGGAATTTCTTCTCACGAACGAGCGATCCGATATCCTGGTGTGTGGCAGCAATCAATCGAACATCAACCTGACGATCTCTCACATCACCAACTCTCCTAAATCGCTTCTCTTCGAGGACCTTCAACAGTTTCGGTTGAATCTGCAGATCCACATCTCCTACCTCATCCAGAAAAATCGTGCCTCGGTGTGCGACCTCGAATAGGCCTTGTTTGGAGGCTGTCGCAGACGTAAATGCGCCTTTTTCATGACCAAAGAGTTCGGTTTCGAGGAGTTCTCTCGATAGGCCGGCGCAGTTCAAGTCGACAAACGCTTCCTCAGCACGATTACTGTTTTCATGGAGCCAGCGGGCAAGCACGCCTTTGCCAGTTCCGGTTTCCCCAAGGATCAATACCGGACTCTCTGTCGTAAGAATCTTTCGCGCCTGATCTGCCAGACTCCTGATTGCGGCGCTCGTACCAATGAATGGATTAACTGCCTGTCGGATTTGCCTGGTCTTGCTAGCCAGCTGTTTGTGGTGGTTTCGCTGTTTCTGAAGCAGACGTTCGAGAATTACCCGGAGCGCCGGCAGTTCTAAAGGTTTCGTCAAAAACTGTTCGGCCCCTTCCTTGATTGCGCGAACAGCGAGATCAATGGAACCGTGGGCAGTTAGAACAAGGAGTGGAATATCGGAATCAATTTCTTTGAGCCGTGGAATTAGGTCGAGCGCAGTGCCGTCCGGCAACATGTAATCGGCAATGACGATATCCGGACGAGTCGCGCGGAACAGGTGCTGAGCGTCCTGGCAACTGTCCGCCTCATCAATTTCAAAACCCTGCTGTTCCAAGAAGTCGCGAATGCCAAAACGTACTGCTGATTCATCATCAACGACCAGAACTCGATTCCGCGCCATCAGGCATCTCCTCCAGCGGGCATTGGAAATCTTGCAATCATGCAGGCACCGCCTTCCGGATTATTGCCGGCGATAAGCTTTCCCCCGTGCTCTTGCATGATTCGATGTGCAATAGCCAAACCTAATCCTGTTCCGCCGCGTCTCTTTGAATAGAATGGCTCAAATATCTTCGGTAAATCCTCTTCGGCAATGCCGCGTCCTAAATCGCGAATCGCACACTGAATCCACCCCTGATTGTTTTCAATAACTCTGCGAGCCTCGACAGTTACTACCCCACCCGCAGGCGAATGTTGGATTGCGTTTTCAATCAGATTTACGAATACTTTCGACAGTCTGCGCCGGTCGATCCTTATCTTCGGCAGGTCTTCCTGAATGTTATTTACGAGCGACACTTTAGCGACTTCTGCGGCCGGCAAACATGCGCGAATCGATCGGGCCAGCATCTCTTCAAGCGACACCAAGTACAACTCCCCACGGAAGGGTTTGCCGTATTCCAACAGCTCTTCCATCAAAACCGTTAAGCGCCCGATCTCATCTCTCAGCACATTGGTATATCGGAGATACTCAGTGCGATCGCTAAACCTAGTTTCAAAGGCGTCCAGAATCGATGAGATACCAAACAACGGGTTACGAACCTCATGAGCGACGCCTGCCACTAGCGATCCAAGCAAGGACATCATCTCGCTTTGTCTGAGCGATGCCTCCAATTCAGCTCGTTTAGAAATGTCCTGCGCGATCAGGATGGCACGTTCACCTGCGGAACCAAATTCGTGGATGAGGTACGCTGTGATGGCCCAGGTCTTTCCCGTGGCATCATCTCTAATTTCTTCGGACAAAGGAGAATGATGCTGGCGAATTTGTCCTATTAATTCGGTCGCTTTTGCCCAGGGATGTGTTTGGCCTAAATCCAGAATTTGCCGGCCAATTATATGGTCAGCTTCGACTCCAGCGAGCCGTTCAGCCGCTTCATTAGAGCGTTTGACCGTACCATCCAGATCGACGATAAGAACCGGAAAGTCGATTGCATTGAACGTCTGACGCCACTCCATCGCAGACTGTTGTAAAGAGGTGTGAAGGGCCTGTTGCTTTTCGTCAAGCAACTTCCTTTCAGTGACGTCATTTACTATAACCAGTTTTGAACGCCTGCCGTCGAATACCAATGCATGCGACGTCATTTCTACATAAATCGTCTTCTTATCGCGTGTTATATGACGCCATGGGCTGGAAATCACTACATCATCTGAACTGGCAGCGTTCTTAATGAGTATCGTAGGAATGTCTTCGTGGGGGCGAAGATCGTCAATGTTCATCGATAAAAATTCTTCCTGCGAGTAACCGTAGGTCTGCGTCGCGGCTTCGTTTACCGCCAGAAAACCAAGTGTTTCCTCGTCGTAGACCAAAATCGGTTGCGGCGTTGAATCGAACAACAAACGGTAACGTTCCTGTGATTCCCGCAGCGCGAGCTCAAAGGCTTTTCTTTCGGTAATATCGCGCGCCAATCCCCGATATCCGACTGTCTCATCGAACTTTCCTTTTATCGGTGAGAGGATCAGGTCAAACCAACGCCGTTCGCCTGAAGCCGCGTCAGCTTCGAACTGATGCCGAAACGCCTCCACGGCCCGAACGCTTTCGAGGTCCCAACCGTTACTCTGGGGGAGAATGCCAAACATTCTGAAGAACGACTCTCCGATGACCTGATCTCGGAGGCGACCCAGGAATTTTGCCCCGGCACTATTTATACTCGTGATATGGCCGGTCAAATCCTGAGTGAACATCATGTCGGTTGCTTGTTCGAAGAGGTCACGGTAGCTGGCTTCCAGCCGGGATCGCTCCAGAAGTCGTGAGACTTTGGCGACCAGTTTGGTTGAGTCGAAAGGAACTTCCAGATAGTCGTCGGCGCCAGCCTGCAAACCCGCGACAACACTTTCTGTGTCTTTCTGAAGAGCGCTAATCAGGAGAATCGGTACAGATCGGAGTTCGCTGTCGGTGCGTAGTAGCCGACAAAACTCAAGGCCATTGAGTCGCGGCATTGAAACGTCGCTAATCACAAGGTCGGGATGTTGTCGTTTGGCGAGATCAAATGCCTCGAACCCGTCTTCAGCTGTCAAGACGGAGTAGCCAGCCTTTCGCAACAATCCGCCCATCAGCGTGAGTTGGTCAGGGATATCGTTAACGATGAGAACGGAATTGTCTTCTCGTCCATGAGAGATCTGGACTGCACCCATCTAGAGCTTTACCTCGGTCTGCTTTGCTTGGCTGTGGAATTAGCTAGCGAAACGCCTCGTAGCTTTTGAATCAGGCGGCCCTGTCTATCTCGAATGCACTAGACCGGCTTCTTGGATTTAACAGCGGCGGAGTATAACACAGCATCTCTTTCTCGGCTTTGGAATCTATGGACTCCAGCCCTTT
>PSRF01000426.1 GCA_003175865.1 Blastocatellia bacterium | reverse complement strand
AGCGTGATCAATTGGACCCAGTTTCGATTATTCAACGAAAGCTCACGGGCCTGATCGCCGTTGATGACCGTGGATACCGTTGGCGTGCCCAACTCAACAGCGACTGCGTCAGCCTGCACCGTCACAACCTCTTCGACGTTGCCGGCCTCCAGACTGACGTCAAGATTGCGTCTCGCACCAACGTCTAGCTGCACATTACTCTCAACGTGCTTCTTGAAGTTCTGGGCCTCAACTGTAACGTCATAAGTTCCGACGTGTAGTTCACTAGCTGTGAATGAGCCGTTCTCGTCAGTGGTCGTTGTACGCACGACGAGTTTCTTTTGACTGTCAGTGATCGTCACTGTCGCACCTTTAACGGCAGCACCATTCGAGTCCTTGACGGAACCGGTAAGCACACCGGTAATTTCCTGCCCAACGGCAATGCCGCTCAGGACCACAAGCGACAGCATGAGCACTAAAAACTTAAATCCGTAATAGCGTTTCATTGGAATAATCCTCTTCATAGTTGAGTGGATGGCTTCTACGCCAGTGCCTTCAGACAAGATCTGAAGGCGGGGAACATTGTTAACCACTTGTGTGTTTGACAATAGTATTGGTGGATAAGAAGGAGCCGCGTTTGGGCTAATGCTCAATTCTTATACACCCGATATTCGTGTCAAACAAGAACCGCTTTCGAAAAAATTGTGGGTAGAGCAGCTACAGAAAAATCCAAAATTCTGGAAAAGATCCAAACTAATTTCGAGCACTTGCATCGGGAGAAAAGAATCCTGATCCATGCAATGCAATTCCCGGACGAGCAGCCGTCATTTGATTGCCGTCCAGGACGACTTCTCCATTAACGAGAACATAGCTAATTCCTGCGGGAAATTGGTTTGGATCAGTGTATGTCGCCCGATCAATGATCGTGTTCTCATCAAAAATTACTAAGTCAGCGGCGAAACCTTCCCGTATCAACCCGCGATCTCGAAACCCAAATGTCTGCGCGGGTAGGGACGTCATTTTTCTGATTGCATCTTCTAGGCCAATCAGTTTCAACTCGCGAACGTAATGTCCAAGCACGCGCGCGTTGTTACCGTAGCCACGTGGATGCGGTACGCTGTCATCCTTCTGATGAACGCCGCTGTCAGATGCGATCATTGTGAATGGCTCTTGCATGATCCGCTTCACGTCGTCCTCGCCCATACCGTGGTAGATCATGCCTGCTCCACCGGCGACATACATATCTAGCATCCGTTCGATCTGACTCGTCACATCATTCTTCTTCCGAACGAGCTTTGTAATTTCGGCGATCGATTTCCCGTTAAAAGACTTGTCCGGAGCGTAAGAAGCGACAACCGCAAAGTCGTAGTCTTTAAAACCACTACGCTTCAGCGCTTCTTTCATATCGTCGATCACTCGCTGATGCGTTGATTTGTCGGCAAGACGCTTCTTCGCCTCCTCGTGACCGCCCGCTAACAACCACGAAGGAAGACGCGAATCCAATGAAGTCGAACTCGCCGTGTAAGCATATTGATCGACCGTCACCACCAGCCCGCGTGCACGCGCATCGCGAACGAGTCGCAACGTCATTGGACTCTGTCCCCAAAGTTTCTTGTTGCTGATTTTGAAGTGCGAGATCTCAACAGGCAGGCCCGCTTGCTCGCCAATCTGAATACTTTCGCGAATGGCATCTGCGACCTTATCGCCTTCGTTGCGCATGTGAGTCGCATACAAACCACCGTAGCGTGCTGCCACTTTCGCTAATGCAACGATCTCGTCTGTTTTTGCGTAAGTTCCGGGAACGTAAATTAGACCGGTTGATAAACCAACAGCGCCGTCCTTCATCGCTTGTTCGACGATCGCTTCCATTTGCTTCAGTTCATCAGTAGTTGGTGCACGATCATCGAGACCGATTACTTTTCGGCGTACTGATCCATGTGCGATCAATGTTGCGAGATTGACTGCGATTGGCTTGTCCTTCATCCGCCCGAAGAACTCACGTACATCAATTGCTGATGTGCCACAGTTCCCGGTGACTAATGAAGTCACGCCCATGCGAATGAAATTTTCAGCAGTCGGAAGGCTGTAGATGGACTCGACGTGGGTATGGACGTCGATAAATCCAGGAGCAAGTATTTGATTCGTTGCGTCAATCGCTTGACGTGCTTCGGAAGAAACTACTCTCCCAATGCGAACTATCCGACCATCCTTTACGGCAACATCTCCACGGAACCATGGATTGCCGCTGCCGTCGACGATACGCGCGTTCGTAATTACCAAATCATAAAGAGGTGCACTCCTCGTCGTCCGCGAGTGCACGGAATGCACAATAACTGTTGGTACGGCAATAAGCCCCGCCAACAGCAACAGACGACCAAAGAGTTTCATCGGATTGTTCGTATCCAATGCTCCCGTTCTAAAAGCTCAACTTTCCTGAGAATCGAATTTATCGAGCATTATTCGCGACACACTGTCGTTGAGTTTGCTCGGCAGAAAAATAGCTCGCGAAATTATTGGGGCAAGCGTGAATCTCGTTACCCTTTTGCAGCCGCTAAAATCCAACCGGGCTGAAACTAATCCACGAATGACTGACCTGGTTGTCCTTGAAAAGGTGTTGGTGCGTGACCGATGTCAAATAGATTTCGCTATCGGAGACCGAATTATAGATTTACCGGCGGGATAATGGTAGCTAAAGATTCTTATCATTTTGATAAGTTTTCGTGATGCAGAAAATCTGTAGTTTTGAGTTGGCCATAACTAACTTCTGCTTCGTTCCATGCAAAAGTTCTTCATTGCGACTTGAGTATCAGCAAAAGCGTGTCATTCAAAAAACGACTTGACCAAAGAGCAACGGCGGCTATACTGCCTCTGAACAATTCAGTGCATCGCCGTTTCGTGACTGAGCCACGCAAGGCTCTCTCGAGCGAACGTCAACTCAAACACCCATCAACTTGTCTCTCGCGCGTCCTGCTATCAAGCAGAACCTCGACGAGTACATCAGGAGGCCTAGGATGTACATGTTTAAGTCTTTGGTAATTGCTCTCGCGTTGACAATTACCACCATCACGGCAGTTGCTCAAACCAGCACATCGCGCATCACAGGACGTGTCACCGATTCCAAACAAGCTTCAGTTGCTGGCGCTACTGTGACCGTTACCAACGAAGCAACAAATGTCTCGCAAACACAGACCACTACAGAAGCTGGGGTCTACGCGTTCGAGTCACTGCCTGTAGGAAACTACACCGTTACGGTTGAGCAGAATGGATTTAAGAAATTTCAGAAAACGGGAAATCCCCTCGAGGTCAATACACCACTGACGATCGACATCGTTATGGAAGTAGGCCAGGTAAATGAAGTAGTAACTGTGCAGGGCGGCATGGAACAACTGCAAACTGCGAACGCTACGATCGGTAACGTCGTGGAACAGAAAGCAATCGAAACACTTCCACTGAACGGCCGTAATCCATTGACGTTGCTGTTACTGGAACCAGGTGTAGTTCAGCGTTCATTCGGCGGCGCTGGTTCTGGCGTTCACGTAAATGGCTCTCGCGATCGCGCGTACAACGTGACGATCGATGGCATTGAAGCAAATGAATCCAGCGTTCCAAATCCTGTATCGAATCTCTATCGCATCAATCCTGATAACGTTCAGGAATTCAAAGTCACCACCAACAATGCGACGGCCGAAGAAGGTCGCAATAGTGGTGCGTCAATATCGATTGCGACACGCAGCGGCACCAGCGAGTTTCATGGAACAGGATTTTACTTTCTGCGAAATGAAGCTTTGAACTCTAACGAGTGGTACGCCAATGCTCAGAAAGCACCGAAGCCGATGATTCGCATGGGCCAGTTCGGATTTGAAATGGGTGGTCCAATTAAGAAAGACAAAACGTTCTTCTTTGGAAGCTACCAATACAACCGAGTTGATTTCACTCAGCCAATCGATCAGACATTTGGATTTCCAACTGTTTACACTAATGAAGCGCGCAACGGTATCTTCCGTTACTTCGTGCCGGATCCAGCAAATCCACTGATCATCGGCGGATCCACTATCACTCGAAACTCGACACTCCTGGTTAACCCGAGTACGGGCGCTCTCTTAGTCCCCTTGTGCGCAACACCGACTTCCCTTCGATGCGTGCGGACCTACGACATCAAAGCTGGGACAAACAACACCCAAGGCAGACCACTCGACACGACAGTTGCATCGCTATTGACGGCGTACCCTTCGCCGAACAATTTTGCGGCAGCGGGCGATGGATTGAATACTGCAACCTATGCCTGGAACCCACCGACCGCGATTCGCGGACCATCATTCAATGTGCGCATCGATCACAACTTCAACCAGAACAACAGTATCTTCGGGCGCTACCTGTGGTCCGACTACAACACGTTGAAAGGCGACCCGCTTAACGGTCGGCCACAAGTCTATCCAAACAATCCAGCACTGGGTGAAGTGTTCAGACGCACCTCGAATCTCGCGCTCGGTTATCGGCGAGTTATTAATCCACGTGTCGTGAACGAGTTGACCGTAGGATATGGACGATTCGGATTTCTATTCACGCAGGGTGAAGCCAATCCTGCCTGGCCGGACGTTCCACCATACGACTTCAACAACCTCAGCGAACCATACATCAACACTCCGCGTACTGCGCGTTGGGTTACAACACCACAAGTTCTCGATAACCTAAGCTGGGTTCACGGTGCACACGTGTTCCGCGGCGGACTCAATTTCAGGTTCTACCGCCATGTCGATCAACGTGGTCAACCGGGCGGCATCAACGTAACACCATCAGTTACGTTCTCGCAGACCACTCGACCCCCGTTCCTCGGAACCACCGGTAACTCAGGTTTTACTGCACCGTTAAACATCAATTCCACTGATCAGACGCTTCTCGGCAATATGATAAACAACCTCTACGGACTGCCGGCGTCAATGACTCAGGTGTTTATCTCAAACTTGACTGATAACGCGTTCCTGCCGTTTAAGATCGGCGATAAAGTCACTCTCTACGCAGAAAAGCATAATCTCGATCAGTACAACTTCTTCTTCCAGGATGAATGGAAGGTCAAACCTAACCTCACCATAAACTATGGAGCGCGATGGGAAGTTAATCCACCAGCCAACACCTCACCGCAGGCGAACGTCTATGTGGCTGCTTCGCCGATCGCCGGAACTCCATTGCCGGCTAATCCGGTGGTTAACCAACCGGGCGCAGTCAGTTTCGTGCCGGCGAAACACTGGTACGAGGGAGACTTTAACTGGGCCATCGGTCCGCGATTCGGTCTGGCATACAGTCCGGAGTTCAAGTCGGGATTGCTCAATAGTTTCTTCGGTGGAAGCAACAAGAGCGTTATTCGACTTGGGTACGGGATCGCGTTCGATACGATCTCTTCGTTCCAGGTTACAGCAGCAGCTGGTCGCATACCCGGACTGGTACAAAGCTGCACGACGTCATACTCGACCACAACCTCTTCGTTCTCTTCGATCACTGCCGGTTGTGTAAATTCACCGGATATCAATAAGACTGTCGCTGGTGGTTTTCCAACACAGCTTCCGCCGCCGTCAGTGAGGCCGTTGAGTCTGATCACCCCACCTCAACAGTTAAGAACGAACTCACCACCGATCACCGTCTTCGCTCCGAAGATGCAATTACCAACCGTTCATGAGTGGAACGCCAGTTGGCAACGTGAGCTGCCATGGGGTCTGGTAATGCAGGCCGCATACATCGGTCGCCGTGGCGAACACCTCTTCATGGCTTACGACATTAATCAGGTAAATCCAGATTCAATTATTCCTTCGTTCCTGATCATGCAACAGAACCGAGCGAAGGGTTGTACGCCTTCGGGAACAGGTTGTCCTGCAGGTGTGACAGGCCTAACTCCGCCACTCCTGGGTCAACTACAAACTCAGGGTGGTCTTAGCGCAACCGCAGCTGCAAGCTTCCTAAACTCCTCAACTACAACGTCGGAGTTGGATATCAACGGGGCCGGCAGCTTTGCGAGACGCATTGAAGACAACACGCTAGGTCTGAAGTTGAGACCCAATCAACAGTTCGCTTTGATCACCTACCTGGATAACAGCGGTGATTCAAACTACCACGCCGCGCAGTTCACTTTACGTAGACGCTTCAGCAGCGGCCTTGGGTTGAGCATGGCCTACACTTATGGAAAGTCGATTGACAATCAATCGGTCGATCCGGTTGGTGCGTCATCCGGTGGCGGCCTTTCGACTACAAACTCACGAACACCGACAGACATCCGCAACTTCCGCGAAGAGCGTGCGCGGTCTGATTTCGATCGCACACACGTCTTCACGGCGGCTTCAGTTTGGGAAGTGCCAGTAGGTCGTGGCCAGCGCTTCTTGAATGGAGCGTCAGGAGTTGTAAACCAAATTCTAGGCGGTTGGACCATTAATACCATCTACACACAAATGAGTGGTGAACCGTTTGCCGTGCG
>PSRF01000429.1 GCA_003175865.1 Blastocatellia bacterium | reverse complement strand
CTTCCCAGCCAACTTAACGCGCAGTGACCGGTTACCGCCGCCACCGTTTCTTCCAACGCGTAACTGCCCACTCGAAGAAAGGAAAACAACGTCAGTATTGCCGTCGTTGTCCAAGTCTGCGAACGCGAGTAGTCGTGTCGAACTTGTTTTGTCGGATTTCAATTCCGGCTTCAGCGCACTCGCGGTGACGTCTTCCCAGGCGTTGCCAATATTCCGTAGCACGACGAGACCTTTATCGGTTACCAACGCGCAATCGAGCAATCCATCATTGTCGTAATCAACGAACTGAGCCGCTCGCGCATTTGCAGAACTCTCAGGTGCGATGATTGTTTTGAACTTTTCATGTCCGTCGCTAATTGCAAACGCGCCAGGCCCATCAGCGCGACCAAAAAAGAAATCGGTATAACCATCTTTGTTTAGATCACCAGCAGCGGCGCTGGTCCAATTGCCAGCCGCACCCAAGCCCGCTTCAGCCGCCACATTCCGAAATGTGCCGTCACGCTGGTTGCTAAACAACTCAGGGACCTTGCCATAGTCAACGATTAACAGATCAATGTCCCGACGATTGTTGAAATCAGTTGGAATGACTGCAACGGCGTGTCCGACTTCATCGAGCTTTGCGGCTGCCGTCACATCCGTAAATTTGCCGTTACCGTCATTGCGCAGCAATAAGTTTGGCGCACCGTCGAAATCATTCGGGAATACCGGCTCGTCCACCTTGGGGGTCTTTGTTAAATCAGCGAGACCGGTCACCATCACGTCGAGATCACCGTCGTGGTCCATATCGACAAAGGCAACTGAGCCGGGTAAGAACGGATACTGGGGTATACCTGCGGCAGTCGTCACATCGGAAAATTTTCCGCCACCATCATTGTGATACAAGGCGAGACCACCGTCGCGAATGACGAAGAGATCAGGACGACCATCGTTGTCGTAATCACCAGCAACAGCACCAACGTTGAAGTTTGAAAACTTCGCAGCAATTGCACCTGAGTTGCTTGTTACATCAGTGAACTTGCCGCCATCATTACGATACAGGTGTTGCTCGGTTGCAGTGATCCAAAACAAATCGAGATCGCCATCACCGTCAAAATCGAAGAAGGTCGTTGAGCCGCCCAGCGAAGAAACGATCGACTCACGTTTTCCTGCATTCATTTCATTACTGCGGAACCTTCCTCCCAGCATCGACGACGCGAATTCTTTGGTCTCCGGTTTGGCTGAAGGGAATGTAGCTGCGGTCGCATCAGCAAACGAAACGGCCGGAGTATTGCGATCAACTAGTTCAGGTTCGGCGCCCGTTGACGCAACAGCATCCGCGTACCGGCCTTGCTCAAGATAGTTATTACCGAGTTGCGAAGCACTGCCGCGGTTACGAAATTCCTGAAAGCGTTGAATGACTTTTTGACCTTCTTCACGTTGTCCTGCTCGAATCAGGGCAGTGCCCAGGTTGTAAAGCGCAGTTGCGTTGTAAGGCTCAACTGCGAGGGCTGCGCGAAGTGCGGCTATAGCTTCGGGATATTTTCGTTGCTGCGAATAGATCTGACCGAGGTTTACGTTTGCACCAACATCTGAAGGATCGAGTTTCAGTACCTGTTGAAAAGGACCCACTGCATCATCAGGTCTAGCTTGCGATTTTGCTATCAGCCCAAGCATGTAGTAGGGCTGAGGTGCGTTGGGAGCGAGTGCAATCGCCGCCTGTGCTTCACGCTGGGAGCCAGGAAGGTCGGGAAGGTTGTAAAGCGCGATGCCGAGATTGATCCGTGCCAGCGCTAATTTTGGATCGATCTGTAATGCGCGTCGAAAGGCGTCTGCACCTTCTTTGTATTTGAATTGCTCAAGCAGCGCGACACCGAGGTTGTTCGCGCGATATGCATCTTCGCGAGTCGCAGATGGTGTTTGTGTTTGACGCCGGGCTGACGAATGCGTGGAAACAAATGCAACGCACACAGGGATGACGAAAAACAAGATTAGTGCAGGTCGTTTTAGCATCAGGTAAGTATTTTTGCAGCTGCGCTGCAGTCCTTGCGGAATGCCTAAGGCTTTCCGAGCAACTAAATTAAATCCAGCTTATTCTCTGCCTGTTCGGCACAGCCGCAGCGACCAAGACTTAGAGACGGGAAAGCCGGAGGCATTCCGCAAGGAACATGGCCAAGCCATCTTTGGTGCTGGGAACGACGGCGTCATGACCTGCCCTTTCCTTGTATGGTCCAGTGATCTCACCACAGGCGAGGATGCTTGCGCTCCCAGCAACTACTGTCCAACCTGTATGTTGGCAGGTTTGATATCAGCCGGAATGAATTCTCGATCAATCAAGTCTTTCATGCTGATCGGTTTTTCAAGTATCCCTGCCTTGATGCCCATGTCGTAGATTTTCTGCAAGTCTTCATCAGTCGGCGTCAACATTCGATAACTCACGCGATCCGGCGGCTGCGTCAACACATATCGCACAACCTTTTCGTCTTGACGAAAGTATGGAGAGACCACTTTTGCTGCCTCTAGTCGATGTGTCTCTGCCCATTCACCACTCTCTGCGATACCTCGCACCAGATCTCTGACGATCTCCGGTTTCTCTTTAATCAATTTTTCCGTAACGACCAAAACACAAGAGATGAAGTGCGGCCAGATGTCCTTTGCGTGATACAAAACGCGACCACTACCGTCCAGCTCAGCCTTAGCAGCATGGGGCTCGCCAACAAAATAGGCATCAATGGCTCTTGCGGCGAGTGCTCCAGGCATGTCAGGCGGTGGTAGCTCTACAAACTTGATCTCGTCAGGCTTCACACCCTGATCTTCCATCAACTTTAGAATTACCAAGTACTGATTGCTGTACTTGCTCGGAATCGCGAATGTCATTCCACGAAGATCGCGAAGACTCTGTGCCGGCAAGTCTTTGCGCACGATCACAGTCGATCCATCACGATGGCCGAGGTAACAGATTTTTACCGGCACGCCTTGCTCCCGCAGTTTCATCGCCAGCGGAGCAATCATAAACGTCGCATCCAAGCGGCCGCTCTTGATTGATTCGACAACTGTGGGAAAGTCTGTGAATCGCTGCGATTCGAATCGAGTCATGGTGCTTGTGCGCGTGGCGTAGTCGGTTACAGGACAAGTCAGGTGACAGGTGACAGGTAAGAAGCCAACCTTGAGCTCCGCTCTCGCCCGTGCCGCTTGTTGGGTGTTGTTGTGAGTTGCGACCCGCCAGGGTTTAAAGCGAACTACAGCCAGAACTCCAATGACTAGTATCAGTCCTAACAACCAGCGAACAACCGAAGAACGAAACATGTAACCCCTCCTAAGAGATCATGACACTCTCTGCGAAACTCTGCGTCTCTCTGCAACTCTGCGGTTGAATCCTGAGCTTACGACCCAAACCGCAGAGCCGCAGATATCGCTGAGTCACGCAGAGGATACTTCACTATCTCGCGACAACTTGCTGCCAACCCGTATGCTCCAAGCCTAGATCGGTTAGGATTTCATGCACCGTCTCAACGACCCTCGGATGAGTCAACTCACGAGGCCTTGGCAACTCAATTTGAAACTGCGAACAAACACGCGCCGGACGATCCGTCAAGACAACTATTCGATCGGCAAGTTGTGCCGCTTCTTCTATGTCGTGTGTGACCAATACAACCGTGCGAGGCATTTGATCCAGCATGCGCGCCAACTCGTTCCGCATTCGTATTCGCGTCAAGTAATCAAGCGACGAAAACGGCTCATCCAAGAGTAGGATATCGGTATCACCAATCAGCGCACGAGCAAGTTCCACTCGTTGACGCATGCCACCGGAAAGTTGATGCGGATAATGATCAGCGAAGTTTTCGAGCTTGATCAATCGCAGCATCGCGTCTAAGTGGCGACGCTTTTCAGAAGGATCTTTCAAATGTCGCAGACCAAGCGAGATGTTTTCACTAACGGTTTGCCAGGGAAACAAACTGTCGTGCTGGTACACCATCCGCACACGACCGTTGCATTCCACTTTCCCGGCCGTAGGTTTGATAAATCGCGATAGTAGGTTGAGCAACGTCGTCTTGCCACAACCTGATGGTCCAACAACCGCAACAAACTCGCCGCGTCCTATCGACAGTGACAGGTGTTGAAATACTACTGTTGCGCCAAGACTTAACGAGACGTCTTCGACGCGCAGTGGCTTATCGTTCATAACCCCACCTGACACTCGGAATCTTAGTCAACTGCAAGAGTATTCGATCAATCACAATTCCGATTAGACCAATCATCACCATGCTAGAAACAAGCAGGTCCATCCGCAGACCGTTACGCGCATCCCAAACTGCAAAGCCCAAACCTGCACGACCAGAGATCATTTCAGCAGCAACGACCACCAGCCATGCCACGCCAGCTGTCACTCGCAAAGAAGTGATCACCTGAGGCGCAATTGCAGGCAAGGTGACATGCGTCAGTGTTTCGACATTTCCAAAGTTGTAGTCGTTGGCGATTCGAAAATAGACCGACGGGATATTGGCAACGGCTGCAATGGTCGCCAGTACAAGTGGAAAGAACGACGACATAAAGATCAAAAACACTGTGGGCAAGTCGCCGATACCAAACCACATGATCGCGAACGGAATCCAGGCTAGTGGCGACAGGTTGCGGAAAAAATTTATGAGCGGAAGAAATGCAGTCCGCGCTCGAGCATGATGGCCCAACCAAAGTCCGGCAGGAATTCCTGTGAAGACGGCAAGTGCGAAACCAGTAGTTACTCTGAACAGCGAGGCAACGACATCCTCAACGAGTCTGCCATTACGTACCTCTTCAACAAATCCTTTCGCGACGGCCAGTGGTGACGGGAAGACGGAATCGGGAAACACTTTGAGGAGAGACAGTACAGTCCAGATCAGTAGCGCAATTAGCAAGACTAATGATGGCAAAACAATGTCAGTTGAAGAAAAGCGCTTTGGGTTCACGACTCAACTGTAAACAAATTGCAGTAAGGAAGGGTGGCTTGCCCCCGCCCTAACTAGCAGCCATGTTCAAGATTTGATTGATCGTTCATTCTATTGAGGCGGGGGCAAGCCCCTTCCCAACTGCAATTTTAGCCAGATTGATTCTTCAGCCTTCGAACCTACTTCACCATGTGCGACAGAATTGCTTCTTGATTTGCGAGTATTCGCCGCTGATTGTCAACCACAACATCTAACTTCCGTTGATTTGCCAGAATCGCATCCTGGTTGCGAATGATTGTTTCCTGGTTCGCCGCTATCCGATCGAGTTTGTCCTGATTTGCCTGAATCTTTTCCTGGTTGGCTATGATCGTACGCTGGTTTGCAATTATCTCGTCGCTAGACATGTCGTTTCTCCGTTGCTGCGTGTAGGAAATGTATGGACGTTCACAGAAGTGGGCCACCCACGACCGCGAGGTGGTTGACTGCATCACCAATGTCATTCGTTGCACCTGAAGTTTGAACTTTAAACGCATCCGATGCAATCAACCTTTAGTTGGAGTTGAAGGTCAACCCGAAGTTCTACTCTCGCTCGTCACGTCCTATGTTATCTTGTCGCGCACACAGATACTGCGTGTAGTTGTTCAGTCCTTCTGTCGGCTCGCCAGAGAGTCGCCATTCCTGATGCGTCCAAACACCCTTCAAAAAAAACAGGCTGTTATTGTGTTTGCTGCATTACTCGCGCTTTCAAATTTGTCATGTCGTCGAGAAAGCCTTCCTCAAAAAGACTCGAAGGAATACAAGGACGCCATTAAAGCCTTCTACGTTGGTCTGGCAGCGCTCCAGGTCGGTGACGATGTTCGTGCTGACGCAGAGCTCTCAGCTTTAACGCAAATTGTTCCCGCAGAGCCGGCTGGTTGGGGCAACTGGGGAGTTCTCGCGTTGCGCCAGCGCAACTTCGATCAGGCATCGGAGCGACTCGAGCATGCACGTTCACTTGCACCCGAAAACGATCAGATTCAATACCTGATTGGCTTACTGGAGAGTGGGCGTGGTCGTTCTGAACTCGCAATGGCAGCGTTGAAAAAAGCTGTCGACCTCAATCCGAAAAATCTGTTTGCAACGTATCAGCTCGCCGAAGAAACCGAGCGACTAAACAATGAAGCCAGCCTGAGTGAACTTCAAACTCTACTGAACAAACTCCTGGCAGCACAGCCGAACAACCTCGCTGTAATCGTCGAAGTTGCACGCGTTGCTGCGAAGCGGGGCGACTCACAAACCCTAAACAACGCCGTTAATAAGCTCAGCGCACAATCGGCTAGCTGGCCCCCTGAGGTCCAGCAACAATTGACGACTGTACAAACCGCCGCCAGCGGATCAGATCCATCTGCGGCAGCGGTGCGTGTCGCGTTTCTGCGCAACGTACTTGTTCGCGTTCCCGAATATCGTCGAGACCTCGCGGAGATCAAACCACCGCCTGGCGAAGAGGCCCAACCGTTTACGTCTTTACTTAAGCTTGAGTCACCTGCGTTCGAACCTGCGCCTGCTGATAGTGCGATCAGCTTTGACCAGCAACCAGTTTCGAATATTGCTACTGGCAAGTGGAACTGGATTGGAGCGCTGTCGCTTAACGGCGAAGGCACCCCGACGATTGTTGTTGCGAATCAACATGAGTTGGCGATCGGCAATGATAAATATGCGTTTCCTGGTGGATCAGGCGATGGCCAATTGAGTTCACGAAGCATTACACCACTCGACTTTAATTACGACTTCAAGACTGACCTCGTCCTCGCAGGTGCAGGCGGTTTGAAACTTCTTAAGCAGGGCGACAAGGGAAAGTTCACTGACGTCACGGCTGAAACGAAACTTCCTCCGACAACGTTGAGTGGATCTTACGAGGGTAGCTGGGCGGCAGACATCGATGCTGATGGTGATCTCGACATTGTGCTGAGCAATCAAGGCCAGCCACCAACTGTGCTGCGAAACAACGGCGACGGAAGTTTTGCTGAGCTGCATCCATTTGCTGGCGTGTCAGGATTGAGCGCATTTGTGTGGGCGGATTTTGATGAAGATGGCGATCCCGATGCGGCCATAATCGATAATGCTGCAGCTGGTGCGACGGGACATCACTTGCATCTTTTCTCCAACGAGCGAAACGGGCAATTTCGCGAGCGATCACTTCCATCGCAATTAGCAACTGTTCGCGCAATCGCTGCCGCCGATGTGAATCAAGATGGCATATTGGATTTACTGGCCCTGCAGGATGACGGCGCAATCATCCGCATCTCCGACAAGGATGCACAAACGTGGGATGTTGCTACGATCGCTTCGCTCAGTGACATTTCGAAATTCGGGGACAAACACCTCAATCTCTTAGCACTCGATCTCGACAACAACGGCGCGAACGATCTACTCATCACCAGAGACGGTGACACAGCCAATCCGCAAATCTCTGGTGCGTATATCTGGTTGAGCGATAAAGACAAGAAATTCAATTCGCTATCTAGCAATATTGGATCCGACGTCGTTATGAGTGCTGCGGATGTCACGGGCGACGGCAGAATTGATCTGCTCGCCCTGTCTCAAAACGGCGAACCTTTGGAAAAGGTTAATCACGGGACAAAGAACTATCACTGGCAAGTCATTCGTCCACGTGCTGCAAAGGCCGTCGGCGATCAGCGCATCAACAGTTTCGGTGTTGGCGGTGAAATGGAAGTGCGTGCCGGTCAGTTGCTGCAAAAACAGCTAGTCACTGGACCAATTGTTCATTTTGGTCTTGGTGAACAAACTGGCGCAGACGTCGTTCGCATCGTTTGGCCCAATGGAGCTGTTCGCGCAGAGTTTGAAACCAAAGCAGATCAAGCAATCCTGGCGGAGCAGCGTTTGAAGGGGTCGTGCCCTTTCCTGTTTGCTTACAACGGAAAGGAAATGGCGTTTGTAAAGGACACAGTGCCATGGAGCTCAGCTATCGGATTGCGGATCAACACGCTCGGTACCGCGAGAGTCGAAGCAACAGAGGAGTGGTACAAGATACGCGGTGATCAACTTGTACCGAGAGACGGCTATTACGATTTACGAATTACCGCCGAGCTTTGGGAAACATATTACTATGACCAACTTGGTTTGATGGTCGTTGATCATCCAGTTGGCACAGACATCTTTGTCGACGAGAGGTTTGTCATTCCACCTGCAAAGCTGGCGATCACAACGGTTGAAACACCACACAAGATCGCGCACGCATTTGACGACCAAGGGCGCGATGTAACTGATGTCGTTGCTAATCTGGATGAAAAATA
>PSRF01000347.1 GCA_003175865.1 Blastocatellia bacterium | reverse complement strand
GCAGCCAATATGCCCCCGCCTCCAATAAATAATTTCTTCTTACCGACGAGGAGTTTCGCCCAGATTGTTTTGGGGGAACCGAGACTTCGTACCCCAGCGAGACCACCGACGAGTGGCTGTCCTTTAATTGTTTGAGTCGACATTCAAAATCTACCTTTTTGGCAAACTAATACTTGCTGTTTAGCCAGACACCGGGAGGGCAGGGTTGGTTACAGGAATTGCTGATTGCTGATTTCTGATTTGCTGAGTGATAGGTTTTTCTTCCATGATCAACGTTCGCCAACACGACAAATCAGCAATCAGCAATCAACAATCAGCAATCCCAGCCGTCCACGTAACCAACTCCACGCGACCGGTGTCTTACCTGTCGGGAGCTCCCCAGGAACTTTGAACAAGGAATTAGGAGTAATCAGAAAGTCAATGAAGAACCTCGTACGATTTAAGACACTAGCCATCGCTTCTCTCTCGGCGATTGCTTTGACTGCCTCGATTGCCTTGGCCCAGACGACACAAACCGATCAGAACAAAGATCAAAGTGCGCGTCCTCAGTGGCAAGGTCGTGGTCGAGGCCAACACGGTTGGGGTGGAATGCGCGGCGGCGCTTTCTTCCGAAACTTAAACCTAACTGATGACCAAAAAACTAAGTTGAGACAACTCCATGAAAGCTTTGCCAGCAGCAACAAACCTTTGCTCGGTCAACTTCGTGCAAAACGGCAGGAATTGCGACAGGCAAGTGAAGGTGGATCGTTCAACGAAGCACTGGCCACCCAGAAATTGACAGAGATGGCGAGTCTCGAAGCGAAACTGATGGGTGAGAACTTCAAACTTCATCAGGATATGCTCGCAATCTTAACTCCTGAGCAGAAAGCTCAGCTTGAACAGCAGAAGGCGCAGTTCAAAACTCGACGTGGTGAACGACGAGATGGACAGCGCAACCAGCAGTAAACCTTCCCCCATGGAGGGCGGACTTCGATAGAATGAGTTCGCCTTCCTTAACAAAACTGATGAGGGAACGCTTCTGCGGAACGATTACGAACAGACGCCGGAGCTGGAGCTGGCGCGTCAGGCACAATCAGGCGATGAGTCGGCTTTTGCAGAAATCATGCGGCGCTATAGCCCAAGAGTATTTAGTATTGCCAGCAGGTTCTTTCGCGAACGCGCCACAGTTGAAGAAGCTGCACAGGACGTTTTCCTAAAAGCGTTTACTCAACTCGAGAGTTACGAGGGACGTGGATCGATGGAAGGTTGGTTGACGAGGATCGCGACGAACACTTGCTTAAACATGATTCGAAGTGCGAAGCGACGACCAGAGTCTTCGATGTCTGATTTGAGTGACGATGAAAATGATTGGCTCGATCAGAAACTCACGACTGTTGGCGGAGACATGCCATCAGCTGAGCAGGATGTTATTGCAGCAGATCTAGCAGAACGACTACTTGGTGTTCTATCTCCGGAAGATCGTCTCGCGCTGACAATGATTGATGGAGAGGATGCGACGGTGAAGGAAGTCGCGGAAGCGACCGGCTGGTCCGAATCGAAAGTGAAGGTTAGGGCCTTCCGCGCGCGCCGACGAGTTCGAGAAGCGATGGAGAGATTGTTGACCCATCGCAAAACGGGAAGGGAACTGAAGTTAGAAGGTGAAGGTGAGTGATGAAAAAGAAACACATAATCGAACTTCTCGAGAGTGTTCCGTTCCAGAGTCTCGCCATTGAGCAGTTAACAGCGATTCGAGAGCACCTGCCGTCGTGTGATGAGTGTAGTCGTGCTTTTGAAGCTGCGCAGGTGGCGAGTCTGGTTGTAAAGGAGCGCGCGCGTGTTGTGGTCGAGCCTTCTCCATTCTTTCAGTCCAGAGTTCTGGCCGCTTTGCGCGAGCGACAGGCGGAAAACGTACCTGCGCTGTTGAAGTTGTGGCGAGCGGCTGGTGCGTTGGTGTCGTCAATGGCGGTCACAACTGCAGCACTAGCCGCCTTGAGTTTTGTTGCTCCTGGTCCAACGGTTAACGACCAGCAGACGATTGCGTTGAATTCTTATTCAGCAGAGGGAGTCATACTCGATCAGAATTCATCTGACGACCAGTTAAGTTACGATCAGGTGCTTAACACGATTTATGCCGATGATGACGAGGCAAAGTAATTATGGACTACATAACCAAGAGTCGATGGCAAGTTCGATTTGCGGCCGCAATTATCTTTTTATTGGGATTTGCAGCTGGCATTCTTGCGCTGAACGTTTATCGTGGGTGGGCAAGAAACCTCGCCGCACCACGTGATCGGTTTGAACAGCTGTCAGAACGGCTGCAGCTGAATGCTGATCAAAAAACGAAGGTGCAGCAGATATTTAGTGACACGCGCGAGCAGCTACGTGCGTTGCGGAAAGAGTCGGAACCTAAAGTCAACGATATTCGCAAACAGGCGGACGATCGTTTGCAGCAGGTTTTGAATCAGGAGCAGTGGCAGCAGTTTCAGAAGATGCGTGATGAGATGCGGTCACGAAGAGGACGACCAAGGGGTGACGACGGGCCTTAAACTATGAACACCATACCACCAATTTCATGCTGGTGGTTCTTAAACTTTGGCCTAATCAACAATGAATCTTAGGGCTGAGATACCACCGACTTCATGTCGGTTGGAGTGTCAGCTTCCGCTACCTCGCCTGAAACTGTCTCTCCTAATGTTTCTTAAATAAGTCGAAATACCACTTTGTCGGATGCGAAGACCTTGCGCAGTCGGTTGCAACAGGTCGCGACGTAAACTGACTCTCCAACCGACGTGAAGTCGGTGGTATCTGAGAACCGATTTGAGTGGCTGTGCCAGGTAGAAAATGAAGCACCACCGGTATGAAACCGGTGGTATCTCTCAGGAGTCATTGTCGCGGATCGATCAGCGCCTTCAGGACGCGACCGTCTGCGACTTCTGCAAGCGCTTCGTTGGCATCGCCTAAACCAAACTTTTTCACTTCTATTTCCCGCCATGGTGAACATCGCTTTTCATTCGACACGATCTGCGCTGCACGGTAGAAGTGCGAAAAATCTGATCCCCAACAACCTCGCACGTCCAGATGTTTCTTATTCAAATCCAGGTGAGGGTTGAATGTGGTTGGTCCATGGTCAGTGTATTGACCAACGATTACTACGATACCAGCATCGCGAGTGAATCTCATCGCCTGCACGACTGCTTCAGCCGCTCCCGTCGCTTCGATTGTCACATCAGCACCACGTCCGGCAGTTTGTGATAACACCCACTCGAGTCGTTGCTGTTCCGCGTGTGTTTCAAAGTTGAGAATGTCTGATGCGCCAACCTTTTTAGCCGCAGCGAGTCGCGTTTCAGGTGCGCCAATGCAGAGCACTTGTAACGCACCGCGCATCAGCGACAGAATGATCGAGTTGATTCCAACTGGACCTGAACCAAGAACGAGAACCGTGTAACCGAGCTTTATGTCAGCACGTTCGACTGCATGTACTGACGTGGGCAGCGCACAACCTCCGGACATAAAGGTTTCCTTGTCAGCCTCCAGGTTGATGACACGTGTTCCGGGCTTTAGATAGACGTGACTGGCCCAGCCGCCACAGAGACCATCGTCGAGACCATAAGTTATTCCGTAAACTTTTCGGTGTGGACAACGCGTTGTTGTTTTTGCGACTAAGCAATACCAACACGCGTTGCATGTTCGATGAACGTCAAGGAACGTTACGCGATCGCCTTCGCGAAAGTTGTTGCCATTGATATCGGAAACTGTACCTCTGATCTTTTCGAGCGTACCAACTGAGACGTGCCCGGGAACGAGAGGGTAAGGCACATTCGCCAACTTTCCTTGCTGCAGATAAACATCCGTTCCACAAACCTCGGAAAGATCGACTCGAAGCAGCGCGGAGTCGTTTTCTAACTCCGGCTCGGCAACTTCTCGCAGTTCAACAGGAGCATTTGGTTTTGGAATAGCAGCGACAACGGGCATACTAAATCCTTATTTCTCATTTATCAGTTCTGATTTTTCATTTTCTCCATCGCGTGGCGCTGCGGCGAATGTGAAAGGAGACCTTCGACGTTTAGGACTAATTCCAACAAAAATGAAAAATAACAGCTGATAAATGATAAATGAGAAATAAGCCTTACTAATTGAAAGTCTGGCGGGGGCAAGCCGTGATTCCCGACTGTTATTTACAAAGTTCAATCATCTGTCACTCAAGTTCTTTCCCTCCACTCGTCCCTTTCAAGTCGCCAATGCCATACCTCGCCAACATCTGGATCGCTCGCGGTTCCGACATGCTTCATGCCAATTTTTTCCAAGACCCTGACTGATGCGTTGCGCTCCGGCAGCGTGTGTGCATCCACTGTCAAAACGTGATCATGTCTAAATGCGTGATCGACGAGTCCTTGAGCTGCGTCACTTGCAAGACCACGACACCGATAGGAATCAATTATTGCGTAGCCAATCTCGACCATTCCTTCCGCATCGGCCTTGCCCTTGTAGCCTCCATAGCCGATCAGCGAGTTGTCTTCGCGGTGAATAAAAAGATACATCCACCAACCCGTCGCCTCTGGATGCGCTTTGAGATAGTTGTAGCTATGCGTGATCGCCTCAATACCAGCGACCCCAGGGAAATCAAACCAGTTTTCAAAAACTGTCACTCCGAGCAGCGAAGCAAGCACAGATGGATCATTGAGAATCGCCTCAAAATGTTTCAACTCGCAAGGAATAAGATTCAGATTGGGGGTGGTTATCATTAAGTTATGTACCGTGGTTCCGTTGCTTTGTAGTAGTGACGTCGTATTAGCATTCAAGCTCTTCTGTCGGACCGCGTACGTCTCGGGCGCAAATGTCGAAGGCAATAACCTGCATTATAAATGTCTGTTTTCAAATTGCTAATAAGCATTTCTATCTGGCGCCCGCGACGTACGCGGTCCGACAGAAGAGCTTGAATGCTGACACGATGTCACTACTAAACGGTAAGGGGCTTCGCTTGAAAACCCTCGTCCTAATCTGTATAAGGTGGCTTCCCACATTTTCTACTCGCAAACGGAAGGAATAATCATCAGTGCCGCAGAGTCGACACCGGAAAATTAATAAAGCCAAGAAACGTCCGCGCGTTGCGCCATCGTCGCAAGCTGTAGCTCAGCGCACTGAATCTGCAAAGGTCCGTACCTTTCGCATCGTTGCCATGGGGCTCGTCGCCGTAATAGCGATCTCTGCCGTCGTTTACGTGTTGACGCGTCGTGGTGGAGCGGGTGCTGAGATTACAACACCGTCGGGACTCAAGTATGTTGAGCTTGTGGAAGGCACCGGGGCTACACCCCGAAAAGGACAAACCGTCACCGTTCATTACGTCGGCAAACTTGAAAACGGAAAACAATTTGACAGCTCTTATGATAGGGGAGTGCCGGCCGATTTTCAGATAGGAACTGGTCGAGTTATCAAAGGTTGGGACGAAGCCCTGATGACCATGAAGGTCGGAGGCAAGCGCAAACTCATCATTCCGCCTCAGCTTGGTTATGGTCCGATGGGAAGACCACCTGACATTCCACCAAATGCCACACTTTATTTCGAGGTTGAACTAATGGGCGTGAAATAACGCTCAGGCGTGTTACATCCTCATTATATTTCACCTAAAAACCACGAAAGCAATCTAACGTCACTTATCATTCATGCCTCCCTTCAGATGTACTGTTCAAAGGAGGCGCATTATGAATTTTATTAGTCGTTATGTTCTTTGTGTCGGTTTCGTTTTAGCGATTTCCGCATTTGTTACAACGTCAGGGTTGGCCCAGGGGCATGGTCATGGTGGTGGAGGTGGTAACGGTCGTGGTGCAAGCGGGGGTATGGGTGGACCACCGTCAGGAGTAGGTGTTGACCGCGGATTAGGAAATGCTTCAGAACGATCGAGCGGTCGTTCAGATTCGGGGCTGGGAACAGCTTCTGACCGTTCGAATGGTCGTTCCAACTCAGGTCTCGAGCGTGCACGCATCTCGAGTCAGAATCTCAAACGCGCCGACGACGATCTTCGCGATCATCCCGGAATTGCAAAGACGTTGCACACGAACGCGAACAGTTTGCGAGCGGGATACCAGACAGCATTAGCTGCAAATCCGCAACTTACCTTCGGCAATTATGTTGCGGCGACGAGACTCGGTCAGAACCTGCATTCGCGCTTCCCAAACATTACACGCGATTCAATTCTTGCCGGCCTTGCATCGGGAAGAAGCATCGGACGTACATTGCAAGATCTGGGACTGAGTGATCGACAGGCGAAGGAAGCGAAGAAAGCAGTCGAGCAAGAGATAAAAGACGCGAAAAAGATGGACTGATGTCCGACAAGCCT
>PSRF01000425.1 GCA_003175865.1 Blastocatellia bacterium | reverse complement strand
TGCCAGAGAGGCTTTACTGGCAAAGCATCGTGAACCTGCACGAAAAATCAGTTTGCGGAAACGTTTGGGCCAACTTCTTCGCGAGGTTCTTATCGAGCTTTTCAAGAATCCTAAATTCGCTAACCATCGCTGAATGCTCACTAAGTTCCTCGTAAGCCAAAGCTAGACCGTAATGAGCTTTGGCCATGTTTGGTTCTTGCTTAATGGCATTCTTGTAAGCGGTCGCCGCCTCTCGAAAATGTTTTACGCGAAATGAAGTGAGTCCAAGACCGTATTGGGCTTCTGCATTGTCGGGATTCAACTTGACTGACTGTTGGAATGCTTTTAGCGCGTCTTTGTCTTTGCTCAATTTCAGGTAGGCGTTACCGAGGTTTAGGAAAACGAGAGCGGAGCGTTGGTCTATTTGAATGGAACTAAGGTAATCGTTAACGGCTGCTTCAAAATCGCCGAGCTCAAAATGCGCGAGTCCAGCTTGGTAATAGTCGAGGGCAGTCTTGCCGTTAACTACTCTTTCCACTTCGGCAACAGAAGGTGGTGTAGCCGAATCATTCCTGGTAGCGCTCACTGCAACACTCCTGGGTCGCTCTTCGCTTTCTGCAATTGGATTACTGCGTAGAGTCGCATCAGATTCGGAATTAGCGCCTTTCCTTCCAGTCTTCAGTTTAGGTCCCAAGTCGTTTGACGATTCGTTGTTAGGTTGTCGACTCTCGGGCCGAACCTTGGGCTGCTCCTCTCGTTTGAGTGTTAACACCGGGGGATCACCGGTGGGGTTCAGCGATGTGGGCGCCACCTCGGATGCAGTAACCTGGCTTGTCTCTCCTTTTATAGTCGGATCAGGTTTCAGCTCGACTTCAACGGGCGCCGGCGCATTGGGCATGACCTTAGCAGGAGCCGTCTTTGTGAGTGTCGCTATGCTGTCGTCGAAATAGTACGTAAGAGTCCGATAAGTAATCTCAACTGGTTCGCGTTTCAATTGGCCATCCTCGAAAACGACGAGGCTTGTGACCATCTTGGTCCAGTTGCCAATGGAATCGAACGTGTAGGAGTAGGCTTCACGGCTGAGGATGTTCCCCTGATCATTTCTGAGGGTCATCTCAATAATGTTTCCTTTATCGTCGTACTTGTACTCTTCTTTGCCTGCTTGCGAATCGCCAGTCGGATAGGAAATATTTTCCAACCGATTGCCTTTAATCCCATAGGTCGTCAATTCAAGTAGCTGAAGCGGGCCTTCAACCTGTCGACCATCTTTCCACTCGATCTTTGCAGACTCGGTTTTAACTCTTCTGATGGAGCCGATCAGACCGTCTTGCTCCTTGGTTGTGTCGAGTAATGAAATGGCCGGCTTGGGTTGGTTTGCAGCGACGCTATTTTGGGCCCGGATTGAAGAGCCTCCGAAAATAAAGGCTGCCGACAAACACAGGATTGTGGTGTGGAGTGATTTCGAACCGAACGTCATATTGCCCCTCCAGACGGAAAACGGAACTACGCCAAAATCCTGGTTGGATTTCGGCGAAGCGCCGACGACCTGGGGGGCAGGTCTACAGCAGCTTGCAGATGTTTGGGTTCGTTGGCGTTCGACTGCAAAGGCTTCGTCGTCGAACTAAACCCATATGTGGTAGAAGCCGAGCGGGAGAATACAATAACTTGATTGAAATTGCTACAGGTTTTTGTGGGATTTTTTCCAGTTAATGAGGGGTGAGGTGTCTTGACGACGTCGAGATTGACTTGTGTAGCGCGTAAACAAAAACGCAAACCCTCGACAGAGGGTTTGCGCCTTCAGTTGGACGCTCGCTAAGAAATTCGCATCAGAAGACGAACGTTATTGTTCGTCGCTGAACTTATAACCAATGCCCCAAACAGTCAGAACCATCTGCGGGTTCTCAGGATTCTCTTCGATCTTCGCACGCAGGCGGTTGATGTGACTATCAATGGTCCGATCGTAACCCTCGTATGAATAGTCCCAAATCTTTTCCAGAAGATACTTTCGTGGGAACACTCTTCCAGGATTCGAGGCAAACAGTCGAAGCAAGTCAAACTCCTTCGGAGTGAGCTCAACCTGACGATCACCAATCGTCACTTCTCGTTTCGCTGAGTCAATCCGAAGACGACCGCGCACAATTGGCGCCTCATCCCTTATACCGTCAGGACTTGGACCTTTGCGCGTGCGACGCAGGACTGACTTAATGCGCGCCTCGAGTTCACGGAGACTAAAAGGCTTAGTGATGTAGTCATCGGCTCCCATCTCCAAGCCAAGCACTTTGTCAACCACATCATCCTTGGCTGTTAGCATCAGAATTGGCAAGTAGCCGACCTTTTCCCGCAATTCCTTGCAAACAGCCAAGCCGTCCATCTTAGGCAGCATCAAGTCGAGAACGACCGCGTCTGGAGGATCATCCAGGGCGGCTTTCACGCCATTCAAGCCATCTTCGACAGTTTTGACGTTGTACCCAGCCCGTGAAAAATACTCGCTTATCGCCGTCGAGATATTTTCGTCATCTTCGACGACAAGTAGTGATACCTTGCGTTCACCTGTATCGGGCACTGTAAAGTTATCTCTTGCGATTTTCTGTCTGTCAGTAGCTGTAGCCATCAGAATTTAGTGTCTGGGACTGACAAGCAGGAGGCTCAGAGGGCAACTGCATCACAGGGGTATTCGATGCGATTCGGGCACATGGATAGTACAGGAGATGGTCCGTGTGTTCAAGTGTTATATTTCTTTCACAATCCTCTGAATAGATCCAGTCGCCTCTCGCTCAGGGCTGTTGTGTCGGAGACTTCTCCGTGGTCGCGACCGCCTTCTTCAACTGGTCCTGAAAACGCGTGAGAACTCGGCTTAACTGTGGTGATCCTTTCTCTTTTGAAAGACGATCAAAAACCAGCAACCCTTGAGGATTCCCGAGGTTCGCTAAACCCTCGGCCGAAGCGCTCGCTATTGTTGCATCCTGACGTTTGAAGGCACTTTCCAAGGTTTGAGTGAGCACTGAAATCGATCTTGGATCGTCCTTTCCAACAACTCCCAACAGTCGAAGCGCAGCGGCTCGGACCTGCGGGTAGTTGCCAGGCTCAACGTATTTAAACGCTTCAGCTAATGAACGCTTGTCACCGAGCAGAGAAAAAGAAGACAGTGCAGTGGCTTTCAGTGTGTCGTGCCAAGACTGCCCTTCCAACAATTTCGCTATCTCGTCGTAAGCTTTGCTGTCTTTAGTGTTCACAAGCGCCGACGAAGCCGCTCGAACCACCCCATAACTTGGATCTTTCAATAAGTCTGCATAGACATTAGCCAACGTCGGGTCTTTAGACGCTGCGAGCGCGGAAATAGCCGATACGCGAACATGCGGATTCGAATCTTTCGCGGCTGCGAGCAACGCACTACGCACGGCCGCGCCAGGAACTTCGGCGAGCGCCGTCGCGCCTTGTGCCCGAACGCCCCAGAACTTGTCGGTCGTCACCGCGCGAACAATCGCATTGGCAATTGCATCCTTCTGATCTGAAGGAGTTGAAGCGTTTTTGAGCTGCACCTTGAGTTGATCAAGTGCCCAGACCCGACCAAGTACATCTTGATCGCGTTCGAGTTGGTAACTCAGCTCGTCTGTAGACTTATTGAAGACGAGTTCTTTGATAAGCGTGCTGTTGTAGTCAAAGTTAACGAGCAGAGGCTTTGAGTCGACCTTGAAGGTGAATGTTTGTTCGCGCTGAGGCTCAATCTGAACTCGCTCAACATTAGTTTGCGTCGCAGTGCCGATCTCGATTTCCACGGGCGTTTGGAACAAGTCAACTTGAGGATACTGGGAACTTGGATCCATTTTCTGTTGTTGTGCGACTGTCAGCTTCAATGTCTTGTTCGCTTCATCGTACTGCTGAGAGACATTAAAGATTGGGTGGCCCATCCGATATAACCACTCGTCAAAGAACCACTCCATCGACTGTCCGGTTGATTCTTCGATCGCAATTCGAAACTGCTCTGTCTCAACCGGTTGATGCGCGTATTTATGGAGATAGTAGTTAATTGCCCGCCACCAGTTTTCTTCCCCAAGATCCTTGCGCAACATGTGCAACACTGCACCGCCGCGCGGATAAGCGTAAGTGTCAAACACCGCATCCGGCTCGGTATAGTTTTTTGTGACGATGGGCCTTCGGTTGCCTTGTTTCCACGCCGCGAAATACGAGTCTTGATTTGCTTTGATATCGGAATAGAGGAAATCGTCGCGACCAAGTTTGTACTCGTCCCACATAGCTTGAAAGTAAGTCGCAAAACTTTCATTGAGCCAGATATCCGACCAGTTCCGAGCAGTGACATAGTCGCCAAACCATTGATGGGCCAACTCATGTGATTCCAAACCGTCGCTCGTCGAATCAAGTTCAGCTCGGGCGTCGTGAATCATGTTGTCGGTTTGCGTCGTGGCGCTGATGTTTTCCATCCCACCGCCAAAATCTCGCGCCGTTGTTTGCGCATACTTAGCATACGGATATTTCAAGCCTGTCTTCTCGGAAAAGAATTTAACCATCTCAGGTAGTCGCGCAGCCGTCAGCCTGCCTTCAGCGACCTCGCTTGGATAGACATTTGTGATGATCGGAATGCCCAGGTAGTCTCCGACGATAGGCGTGTACTCGCCAACAACTATTGAAGTTAGATAACTCGCGTGCGGTTGATCAATCTTCCAATGAAAAGTACGGGTGCCATCTTTGTTGTCTTTGGTTTCAAGCAAAGAGCCATTGGAAACGACGATTAGAGGTTTCTCGACAGTCGCTGTCACTTCTGATGTGAAGAAATCGTTTGGATGGTCGTAACAAAGAAACCAATAGTGGTTGTATTCACTCTCGCCTTGCGACCAAAGCTGTTTCGGTCTTTTTGGATCATCCGGATTCGGCTTGATGAATTTCAGACCAAGACCGGTCAATCCCGGTCGCAAATTATCCTGTGGTCCATTCGTGTGATATTCGATGAGGAGTGTCAATTCATCCGACGGCTGATATGCACGATCCAAATTAATTGTCACTTTTTCCTTAGTCGGATCTGTGACGAACTGAAGCGTTGTGCCAGTCGAGAGCTTTACACTAGTAGCAGTGATGTTCGCGGCGTCGAGTTTTATGCTGCGCAGATTTGCAACAAGTGGAGCAAAAACTAGCATTTCCCGGCCTATTAGTTGTTCCTTGTCCCAATCGAACCTCAAATCGAGTGCAATATGACGAGTATCAAAGTCGTGATCTGGGATGTACTGTGACTGCGGTAGCGTTCTGGTTACGGTTAGTGTTTGAAGCTTCTCAGGAACCGGGGTAGCGCTAACTACTGCTGATGAAAACAGGAAAAGGACTAATCCAAGTGTGATTAGCGAACCGGATTTTCGGCGAAGTGAGTTACCCATTAAGACTCTCCTGAATATGACGAAAAACATTAGAACTCACGACTGGAAATCGTCGTTTTGATATGCTGCTGATGTTACACACATGCAGGTCAACAAGAAAGGACAGAGCCAATGACTAACGAAGAGCGCAAAGGTCTAATCGCAAAATATGCAGCAGGCTACGACGAAGTGACCGCCGCACTGGATGGTTTTCCTGGTGAGAAATTGGATGCCAATCTAATTCCAGGAAAATGGAGCGCTAAAGAAATCGTACATCACCTGGCTGATAGCGAAACTACTTCGGCAATCAGACTGCGTCGACTCCTCGTTGAGGATAATCCAGTAATCCAGGGCTATGACCAGGACGCTTACGCAGTTCGGTTGAAATACAACGAACGGGATATGGATCCATCGCTTGAGGCATTTCGTTCCGCGAGAGCAACCACAGTTCAGTTGTTGGAACTCATGTCGGACGAAGATTGGGCGCGCGAAGGCACTCATTCAGAAAGTGGACGCTACACTCCAGAGCAATGGCTCGCGATCTATGCTGCACACGCGCACAATCATGCAGCACAAATTCGAAGACTGCGTGACACGATCAATAGTTAAATCAGAGTGTGTCTTGACAAAGTTTTATCACACGAGCAAAATCCGGCCTCAAACAAAATTTTGAAACTCTTCGCTGCTTACGGCAGCTTTCAACGATGAGTGCTGCCACTCTTTTGCAAACTTCCTTAGATGAATTGCCGCTGCTACGACGGGGAAAAGTCCGTGATGTCTACAGCGTCGATGATGACCGTCTTTTGATCGTTGCAACTGATCGCATTTCTGCATTCGATTGCGTTTTGCCAACCCCAATCGAACGAAAGGGTGAGGTACTTACAGCGTTATCCGAGTTCTGGTTCGGAAAGTTAGGTCACGTTGTAGCCAACCATCTAATCTCAACGAATATTGAAGACATGCCGGAATCTATTCGGAGTCATTCAGAAACGTTGGCCCATCGCGCAATGCTCGTGAAGCGATCCGAAGTTTTTCCTGTCGAGTGTGTAGTCCGAGGCTACTTAGTTGGTTCCGGGTGGAAAGATTACAAGCGAACCGGAGACGTTTGTGGTCACAAGTTGCCGGAAGGACTCAGAGAATCAGACCAATTACCTCAACCTCTTTTTACACCATCGACAAAGGCAGAAGAAGGCCACGACGAAAACATCACGGAAGATCAAGTCAAAGCCTTGATCGGTGAAGAGAATACAAAACTCCTGCGTGACGCGTCTTTGCGGTTGTACTCCGAGGCCCGCGATTACGCTCGTCAGCGAGGCATCATCATCGCGGATACGAAGTTTGAATTCGGACGCGACAAGAATGGAACGCTGACTCTGATCGATGAGGTACTGACTCCCGACTCATCGCGTTTCTGGCCCGCTGATGCGTATGAACCAGGTCGTTCGCAGCCATCATTCGATAAGCAGTTCGTCAGGGATTACCTCGAAACACTTGATTGGGACAAAAAACCGCCAGCGCCGGCGATTCCACCCGAAGTAGCAAAAGCAACCACTGCCCGTTATCTCGAAGCATACAGGTTGTTAACAGGTAAAGAGCTCTAGACTACGTCTTCACGCCCGACGATTCTGCTGCGTGTTCTCTTCGGAGAGTGCATGATTCATAACCGACTTGAGAATCTAATAGACGAAATGCTTGAAGGACAGATCCTTCTGGATGAAGCTCTTTGCGAATTTGAGAAGCTGTATATAAAGAAGGCGTTGGCTCGGCACAAACAACATCTGTCCAAGACGGCAGCAGTTCTAGGTATTCACCGAAACACACTCTCAAAACGGGTCGCCGCTTACGAAAAACAAGACCGAAAACCCTCAAAAGTACTTAAACGCGCAGCGCGTTAGGTCTGACTAACCCAACCTTCTTCAACAAACCACATCACCAGTTGACACTGTCTATGTGAGGATTTATTCTTAGCACTCCGCTACAAAGAGTGCTAAGAATTTTATCTAGTGAGCAGTAATTCTTAAATAATCAAAGTAGTTTTCGGGAAATCGAAAGGAGAATGAAGAGCATGGCTACGAACATTAGGCCCCTTCACGATCGTGTAATCGTTCGTCGGGTTGAAGAGGGCGAGCAGGTTCGGGGAGGAATCATTATTCCCGACACCGCCAAAGAAAAACCCCAAGAGGGTGAAGTGGTTGCAGTGGGCGAAGGCAAGTACAAAGAAGACGGTACACGCCAGACTCTGGACGTGAAAGTTGGCGACCGCGTTCTATTTGGAAAATACAGCGGCTCAGAGATCAAGATCGACGGTGAAGAGTTGCTCATCATGCGAGAGGATGAAATTCTTGGTGTTCTCGAGCGTGCGGGCGCAGCCAGCGGAAGCAAGAAAGGCAAGTAGTCAACACCGACTGCGTGCCTTTTTTAATAGCTTTCCTAGTGAAATCCACTTTTAAGCAGGAGAAGAAATCGAAATGGCAAAGCAAGTAATTCATGGCGAGGACTCGCGCGCGGCTATTCTGCGCGGCATTAATCAACTCGCCGACGCTGTGAAGATCACACTCGGACCCAAGGGCCGCAACGTTGTGATCGACAAGAAATTCGGATCACCAACCATCACCAAAGACGGTGTGACCGTCGCAAAAGAGATTGAGTTGAAAGACGCTCTCGAAAACATGGGAGCACAAATGGTACGTGAAGTGGCGTCCAAGACTTCGGACGTTGCAGGCGATGGTACAACCACCGCAACCGTCCTCGCGCAGGCAATTTTCCGTGAAGGTGTGAAGACTGTTGCTGCTGGCGCCAACCCCATGGCACTCAAACGAGGAATCGACAAAGCGGTTGAGCGCGCAACTGCCGAAATCAAACGCTTATCGAAGCCGGTCAAGGGTGACGCGATTGCGCAAGTTGGCACTGTTTCAGCAAATGGCGACACAACTATCGGGAATATCATTGCTGAAGCGATGAATAAGGTCGGTAAAGACGGAGTCATCACCGTTGAAGAATCCCGGACGATGGAAACTTCACTGGAAGTAGTTGAAGGTATGCAGTTCGACCGTGGCTACCTCAGCCCATACTTCGTCACGGATCCGGAGCGAATGGAAGCAGTACTCGAGAATCCGCTCATCCTCATCAATGAGAAGAAGATCAGTTCAATGAAGGATCTGCTGCCATTGCTGGAGCAGGTTGCGAAGATGGGCAAGCCGATGTTGATCATCGCAGAAGATGTTGAAGGTGAAGCACTCGCGACGCTCGTTGTCAACAAACTGCGTGGCACGTTGAACATTGCTGCCGTGAAGGCACCCGGTTTTGGCGACCGTCGCAAGGCAATGCTCGAGGACATCGCGATTCTCACTGGTGGTCGAGTGATTAGCGAAGATCTCGGAATCAAACTCGAGAACGTCAAGCTCGAAGATCTCGGACGTGCAAAGAAAGTGACGATCGACAAAGACAACACGACGATCGTTGAAGGTGCTGGCAAACAAGCCGACATCGAAGGTCGCGTCAAGACTCTTCGCGCTCAAATTGACGAGACGACTTCCGACTACGATCGCGAGAAGCTCCAAGAACGCCTCGCGAAACTCGTCGGCGGCGTTGCCGTAATTAAGGTCGGTGCCGCAACTGAGACGGAAATGAAGGAAAAGAAAGCTCGCGTCGAGGACGCCATGCATGCCACACGGGCTGCCGTTGAGGAAGGGATTGTTCCTGGTGGTGGTGTAACTCTCGTTCGCGCCTCAAGAGCACTCGAGAAATTCCAAACAAGCACAGCAGGCGAAGGCGATCCGGATGAGCAAATTGGCGTAAACATCGTCAGACGCGCTCTCGAAGAGCCACTCCGTCAGATTGTTCAAAATGCTGGCAAGGAGGGTGCGGTCGTGGTCGAACGTGTTCGCTTAGAAAAGAACGAAAACGTGGGCTTCAACGCAGCCACCGAGCAGTTTGAGGATCTTGTCAAAGCTGGCGTTATCGATCCGGCGAAAGTTACTCGCACCGCTCTGCAGAATGCAGCCTCAATCGCTGGACTCATGTTGACAACGGAAGCAATGGTTTCGGAGCTTCCTGATGAAGACAAGAGTAGTCCCGCAATGCCGGGCGGCATGGGCGGAATGAGCGGCATGGGCATGTAAGATCCGAAAGATCTTTAAAAACGACGGCCTCGTCCTTTTCAAAGGGCGAGGCCGTTTTGTTTCCGGAGTTCAAGCCAGCAGTGGAATTTAGCGCAAATTGGTCCTTTTCTCTTGGTGTTAAGAACTTATGTTGGTCATTCGACTTTACATCGCGGCGCTTACGATCATCGTTTGCGTGCTGTTGATATCAACGAGAGATATCGGGCTTTTAGAGGCAACGGTCTTAACTTGCCCCATCCTTTTCCTGATCTTTGATATTAAAGCAGAGTTGCACGAGCTGAAATTCTTATCCAAAGCACTCGAGAGAGTTGTGAGCTCAGAATGATCGTTCAAACTATCAATATCATCTCGAGCTTCATTGCTGCGCTCATACTCCATGAACTTGGCCATTATGTAGCGGCACGAGCCTGTGGTGTTCCGGTGACTCAATTGGGTCTGGGGTGGGGACCTACGCTTTTCCGCAGTCGTCTGAGTAATTTTGATTTCACAGTACGGTTACTCCCGCTAGGTGCTTACGTTCGGTTGGACATGAATCAATTACTAAGACGCCCAGTGGTTCTGCAACTGATAGTGTTCTCAGCAGGGATTTTTGCGAATCTGTTACTGGCTGCCATTACTTGGAGAACAACTTTCAGCGCACTAAATCTAGGACTCGCGCTCGGTAATCTCTTGCCTCTTTACCAGCAGGACGGCTGGAAAAGTTGCATGGTTCTCTCGCGTTGGATCTGCGGTCGAGCCAATCCGGTAATTGAATGGTCATTGACAATCGTGGGTGGAATCTTGGGGTTGGGCGTTCTGCTGCGAGCGATTTCTGTATTCTGAAGGACTAGCATGATAACCACGTCGCAAACCGCAAATTGCCGAAAGTTGACGCAAGCTTACGTAGCGGTAGCGGTCGCCCGAAGACTGACAGAGAAATACGTCGCAGATGGATCTAAGCCCGATCTCAACTCGCTCGTCAAAGTCCTGGACGTGACCTGGGAACTGATGGACGAACTACTTCGCGAGCTATTCGACGGAGTGGAGAATCGCTCGGGTTCGACGTCTCCAGATTTTGAACTAATCATGTAGCTTTTAGTCTAGGTTCTGGAATTCTTGTCCAGATACGGGACAACCAATAAATGTTGCGATTTGAGATCTGCGAGATTGTTAACAGGTTGCGCCGCGAAAGTCTTCGGCCCCAACTTTGCAATAGGGCTGCGATCACGAAGGCAACACATTTCAATTGTCACGTCTGTTTGCTTGATAAGTAAGAGATGCCCGACGAGTCCGCCCAGACTTGGCTCTTACGGTACACGAACGCACGACTCGCAGATCAGCAATAACGGTTTAGATATCGTCGTTCAAAAAGAAATTTTTGGATCGGGATAGTGTCCTCGCGTAACCCGGCCCACTGTTACGTACGGGGAAGTATCGTTCTTTGAGACTACTGACATTTCTCTGACGGCTATTACGACTCTTCAGAACGTTTAGTTAATTCGCAATTATCGTAGTTTGTTCTGTCTGGTCCAATAGCTCGCTTTATGAATTAGGAGAACAAGGTATGCCCCTAGCATCTCCCACTGCTGAACATGGTTGGCCAAATAAGGATTCGCTCACAACTGGAAAGCGGCAAGACCGAGAAACTTTATCCACTGAAACCAAACCTACTCTGATCGGGCAATCGCCCGTCATGCGAAAGCTTTTCGCAGTCATTCAACGTGTGGCCCCGACCGATGCATCCGTTCTACTTACGGGAGCAACGGGCACCGGCAAAGAATTAGCCGCGCGAGCGATCCACGATATGAGCGCTCGGCGTGAAGGGGCTTTCGTCGACATCAATTGTTCAGCAATTCCAGAGACCCTCATCGAAGCAGAGTTGTTCGGCCATCAAAGAGGCACATTTACTGGTGCTCATGAAAACCGCAGCGGCCTCTTTGAAAAAGCTTCCGGTGGAACGCTTTTCCTGGACGAAGTAGACGCTCTTAACCTGTCTGCGCAGGCGAAATTACTTCGCGTCCTTCAGGAACGCACCGTGAGGCGAATCGGTGCGCGCGCAAACATAGCAATTGATGTCCGCATTATCTCGGCGACGAATTGCGATCTCGCGCAAGCAGTTGCTGCTGGGCGATTTCGACCAGATCTGTACTACCGTCTCCGAGTCTTACCTATTCATCTTCCCGAACTCTGCACACG
>PSRF01000308.1 GCA_003175865.1 Blastocatellia bacterium | reverse complement strand
GCGGCGATCAAAAACTGTTCGCGGACAAGGTCATGTCCAGTTACCAGTTCTGTGACTGGATGCTCAACTTGCAAACGCGTATTCATTTCAAGGAAGTAGAAGTCGCGCGTCGTATCAGCGACGAGAAACTCAACAGTGCCCGCACCCACGTAGTTGACCGTACGGGCGATCTTGATCGCGGCTTCGCCCATCACACGTCGCAACTCCAGATCGTTAATCGGTGACGGACACTCCTCAACCACTTTCTGGTGACGACGTTGAATTGAGCACTCACGTTCTCCGAGGTGAACCACGTTGCCATGAGTGTCAGCGAAGATCTGAATCTCAATGTGCCGTGGTTTTTCAACCGCCTTCTCAAGATAAACAGACGAATCACCGAATGCAGACGCGGCTTCAGCTTGTGCTCCTTCAAACGCAGACAACAATTCGTCGTCGGATGTTACGAGGCGCATTCCTTTGCCACCACCACCGGCTGCTGCCTTCAGCATTACGGGATAACCAAACTTCTGTGCTGTTTTCTTAGCCTCTGCGAAGGAGGTAAGTGGGTCCACTGTGCCTGGAACGATTGGCACACCAGCGTCTACCGCCGCGCGACGTGCACTAGTTTTTGAACCCATGATCTCCATTGCATCGGCTGAAGGACCAATGAACGTTAAGCCGATGTCCGCTACAGCACTCGCAAATTCAGCGTTCTCAGCCAGGAATCCGTAACCAGGATGAATTGCTTCTGCCTCAGTGGATTTTGCAGCGTCGACGATTGCGGGAATCTTAAGATAACTCTCAACAGATGGTGCTGGACCGACACGCACCGCTTCGTCTGCCATTCGCACGTGAGGACTTTCCGCATCTGCGTCCGAGTAAACAGCAACCGGTGAGATACCCAGTTCACGACAAGCGCGAATGATCCGTATGGCAATTTCACCGCGATTAGCAATTAGGACCTTCTTGAACATTGAACTTGGTCAGTTGTCCGTTGTCAGTCGGGACGTTTTCTCTTCGCAAAGGCTGGAGTCTACGGTAGTCAAGTCTAAAAAAGAAATGACCTCTCGACCCAGCTGAGAATTGACAAATCACAATGAACAGCTGACGACTGACAACGGACCACTGACTAAACAACAATCGAATTGGCGGGTTGTCGTGGATCGTAGCGCACGATGATTTGTTTTCCGGGGGCGTAATCGATAGGACGCTGCTGTTGTGTTTGGTTCAAGTCCTGTGAGGATTCGTATTGCACTCCGGCTAGAGTGTAAGTGTAGGTCACTTGGAGGATCCTACCGTCGCCATCGGAAGTCGCGTCTATGATCTTGCCGTCCGTCATACGGCCTGTTTTAGAGAGACGATCAAAGCGCGAGGCTTCATCTTCTGTCTTTTTGCGGAATCGGGTAAGAAGGGACATCAAGCTTCGGGAAGGCCTAGACTGCCATCTACGGCAATTCACTTAATAAGCTTGAATCGACAGACGTGAGTCTAACGCCGTTTGATGGAGATTTATGGTTTGAGAACTCCGTTTGAAACACTGCGACCGACACCGCCCTTGGCAACTTCCGAGAGTGGCTTAATAACACCGTCGTGACCGACCCAGTCATCATCGGTGAATAGAATTTTATCCTCGCCGGGGAGTCGCAGTTCGTAGTCCGTGTATGAAAGGCCCCCAGGTGTCGCGTCGTCGGTTGCCATAGTCAACGAAACTTTTCGCATGATATCGCCGCGCTGGCTTGGGCGTTTTGGAGTTGCATTGGCAGCGACGTCTGCACGTGGTTGATATCCGAGTGGATCGAGATCACGCAGAGCCTCGGCTATGGTTCCATCCGGATCCGGAATGCGCGCAAGATCTTCTTTTAAGGTGCTGGGATCCGGAAGTGTTTTGTACTTCTGTTGATATCGAAACATTGCGAGATCGAACGCGTAGTAGCGAGCCTGCATCGCCGCCTCCAAAGAGGTCTTGCGTTGTCGGATGCGGGCGGGAACCGTGATGCCAATCAGCCCAACAACTAGAAGCACGACGACAAACGTGGCACTTAGGCCTCGGCGCGCGTGTTTCTGTCCGCAGAAGAGATCTGGTCTCGCTACAATTGAGCCATAGACTTTACGTCCGAACCAGAGAGCGAGAATGAAAACCGGAATCGAAATCCACTTCAGACGCCACGCAGCGGTTTCACCCGCAGCGATCCAGGACCAGAATCCAATCCCCGCTTTGCGCTGAAACATTGCGAGAATGGTTTGAACCAGAAATACAAGAACGACGATTGAACCACTCAACGACAAGATCAGAGCGCGACCATATGAAGGCAACTGGTTTAGAGGTTTGGGAAGAGCTTCACCGACCGCGCGCGCGCCACATTGTTCGCAGCCACCCATCAGGTCGCCATCAAATTTGAACCCGCAACACGGACAGATCGTCAATTGTTTTACCTCGAACTCAAAGAAGAAATCATTAAAAAGAGTATTAACTAGCTCGGTTTATGTACCAATCGTTGCTCTGGTCGGCGTTCATTGGTTGCGCCAGCCTGAGAATACGAATGTGTATCTACGTCCGCGGTTTTTGCGTCGACCATCGTCAACTCACGCCACGTGTGATACATGCGGTGCGCGAAGGTCCAATAAGATCCAATTGCTAAGACCCAGAGCACCGCCGGCATTCGATTCGCGAAGAAATTGGGAGATCCAGGATGAGTGCTCAACGCGCCAATTATAAAAAGAACCACTCGCTCGGGCCGTCTTAAAAAACCAACATCGCACTTGGGGATTAAACTTTCTGCGCGAGCGCTAGCGTAGCTTACCATAACTGAACCCATTAATCCGGCGCCCGCGAGAAAAACGTTAAGAGTTGAATGAAACTGGGTGGGCCTTGCATAAAAGACCATTAGACCAACAAAAATAACCATGTCAGAAAGACGGTCCAATGACGAGTCCAGGAAGCCGCCGAACCTTGTGACGCGCCCGGAAAGACGGGCCACCTGGCCGTCCAACATGTCAAACAAGTTTGCGACAATCAAGGCGACCCCGGCTGCGAAAAATCGTCCAAAACCGAAAAGTAGTCCGCACCCGACGTTCAATGAAACACCAATCACAGTGAGTATGTTTGGATTGATGTGACCGTGTGCAAGCCAACGCACCATGGCATCGATTATTCGTTGAGCTGCACGTCCAATACTGGCGCCAAACATCGGGTGATTATCTCCGAAAGGATTATGCCTAACTACTTATAAAGTTAACAGTTTCCTGCCGTACACAAGCGGCGAATGATAGGGAGGCGAAGATCGCTTGTCAATGTTGCTTTTTACCTTCTCATCCCTGAACAATGTAAATCAAGACAGAGGCGAGGCACTGGCTTCTGCAAGATAGTATCTACCGTGCATTAACAGTTGCTTCGCTCCCGTTCTGATCAGACTCAAATTCCTTTTGCAAGTAAGAAGACCGACGTCGAATTTGTGAATTACTCATCATGCAACGTGCGTAACTGGCGAATTTCAAAAGTGCGTGCACCTGCAGGTGTACGCACCGCAACTTCGTCACCTTCCTGTTTACCCATCAGACTCCTTCCAACCGGCGACGTCGTTGAAATAAGTCCCTGGGCCGGATCGCTTTCTTCGGGTGTAACCAGACGATAGGTGACTTCCTCATCTTTTTCGGCGTCGTAAAGTACCAGCGTCGATCCGTACGACGCTTTGTCGCGCGGCACTTTGTTTGGATCGATCGACGCTATCTCGCTGATGCGTTGTCGCAACTCAACGATGCGAGCCTTGACTACATTCTGCCTGTCGAGAGCCGCGCGATACTCCGAGTTCTCACGAAGATCGCCGAACTCCAGCGCGCGTTTGATCTCCTTCGGTAGATGGATACGAAGTTCAGTTTCCAGCTCGTCCAGTTCTGCTTGAAGTTTTTCCTTAATTACTTGTGACAATGATCGTCCCTCTGATTCCTGCTGGCAACAACGATGCCAGCGATGATCACTAACTCTTTCTGTGAAACGAAGCCTCTTCTGGAGAACCGAATGATATGCCGGTGTCTCGGGCAGTCCGAACTAACTGACCATTGGGAGGCACAGTTTTGAGATTCGCAATGGCTTCTGTCAAAGGCACTGTAACTATGTCTCCCGCCTGCAAAGCGACCATAACTCCCTGTTTCCCTTCAGCTAAGGCACGTACCGCGCACGCACCGAAACTGGTGGCAAGCATCCGATCGAAAGCATTCGGTCGACCCCCGCGTTGGACATGACCAAGTACTACACAGCGCGTCTCTCGCCCGGTGTTCGCCTCAATCTCTCGCTGCAAGTGCTGACCAATCCCCCCTAATCGAGGTGCAGTCATCGCGTCACCTTTGTTCAAATACATCAGATCGTGCCCGATTTCTACTGCACCTTCGGCAACCACAATAATACTAAAAGTAGATCCCGCGGCGTCGCGAGAATGTATTTTTTCGGCAACGGCGCCGGTCGAAAATGGGATTTCCGGAATCAGGATGACGTCGGCTCCGCCTGCCAAACCAGAGTGCAATGCGATCCAGCCTGCGTTTCGGCCCATAACTTCCAGGATCATTATTCGGTCATGAGACTCCGCAGTCGTGTGCAACCTATCCAGAGCTTCGGTTGCGATGTCTAACGCAGTGACGAATCCAAACGTCAATTCTGTGCAAGCGAGATCGTTATCGATGGTTTTCGGCACACCGCAGACTGGAATTCCACGTTTGTCAAATTCCGAAGCGATCGCGAGCGTACCTTCGCCACCGAGCACCACCAGAGCGTCGATTCCCAACACTTTCATGTTCGCGATTGCTTCTTCGTAGACGCTCTCTCGTTTGACTGATTTTCCGTGGGCGTCGCGCTCGACGAACCGACCACGATTACGAGTGCCTAGAACTGTTCCTCCGCGAGGTAAAAGCCCGCGAACATCACCTGGCGAGAGAAGTCGAGTTTGACTTGGTCCGAGCAAGCCTTCGAACGCGTCCTCGATTCCAATAACGCGAATTCCGTACTCGCAGGTTGCCGTTTTTACAACAGCCCGAATCACTGCGTTCAGCCCCGGAGCATCTCCGCCGCCAGTTAGAATGCCAATTGTTCCGAACATGTTCTTGTGCACCTTAAGTCCGGCGAGTTTGTGAACCTTTACCCGGCCATGGTTGAGTCAGTCTATAACTTCAATGGTCCAGACTGGAACCCTAGCATAAGCGCATTCCAATTCATATCGACTATCGATTGGTCTGTTACTGTTGACCCTGTTTTGGTGCTCGCGTAGCATAGCAGCAATCAAACGAGTTGCTTGTCATGAACTGGAAAGCATTTTGAATTGGAAATCGACGACGACGCAAAAGAGATAGTGCGCGAGATTGGCACGGCGATTAACGAATCGGTCGAAAACTCGACCAAAGTTGCTGAAGCAATCGAGCGATTGCGAGAAGCCGGTTACGAAATGGAACTGACGTTGCGCCTTGAAATCGGACTGCGCCCGCATGCAGAAGATGACGAGGGAGACAAGTCAGACACCACTTTGGATCTCACTGAGGAAGACCTTCAGGTATTGCAGAGAATGAAAATCCGAATTGATCCTGAGTTATAGATTGTAGGGGCGGCACTCAGTGTGTTGATTATCAAGACA
>PSRF01000362.1 GCA_003175865.1 Blastocatellia bacterium | reverse complement strand
ACGCCGACGCAGGCCCGAAGCCATGACCGGTCGTTCTATGGTGGTTGATCAGAATTGTTATTGCTGCAAGATGATTGGCGACGAATCAGAAGCAGGTCTTGGCATCTACTTTTGTCATTTCGATGGTTGCAACATGGAAAACGAATTCGCCTTCTCATCATTTGCCACTATGGAAGAATGGAAAGCCGAACAACGCAGGTATGAAGAATGGAGCCGCAAGTCAGAAAGCGAACGTAAGCGCAAACGCGAAGAAGCGTCCGACACCCTCATGAACATCGACGACTGCGAGATTCCTTCGGACTCTGTCTGGCTCGAACAGATACCTGAGCCGACATCAGAACCCGACTTCAAGGTCGCCCACAGGCGACCTTGAAGTCTTTTCAAAACTGGGACGAAATTTGAGTACAGACAGTTCGGTTTCAGGAACGTCAGATCAATCGGACCGACGATGTTTTAAGCCCAGGGTTTCTACCAGGGGACACAGGCTAGACTCTGGATTTGCGATGTTCGTCAAATGTCAGTCATCTTTGTAATCTTGATGCTTAAAGTAAACGAAACGGATTTGTGGCCTGTCGAACCGATGAAAATCGAATAATCCCCAGTCTCTTCTAGTCCGACTTCGTAAATCCCTCCCTTTTCTTCACGAAGCAAAACCGAGTGGCCGTATCTGCCCTCGCTTTCGACCTTAATGCCAACGCCTGAAGTAGGTGCCAGCTTCAGAATCAACTTTTGTCCAGACTTCGCTCTAACTACAAAGTCTGCACCGTCAGTTCCTGTTGATCCTTTAACGACGGCGGAACTTTGACCCTTGGCGAACTGAATTCGTCGCGGTGTCTGCGCTAATACGAGATCCTCAGAAATTGTGAGCGATGCGATTAAGATGAAGGCTCCGATTATTTTCTTTCGCATAGTTAGGTTCCTCACTGCTCCCACTTGTAACGCGTTGAAAGGGCAAGGAACGGGTCAGCTCAGCCCAAGGTTAGGAGAGTCTGGGGATCCACAAATCAAGATGGGCTGGCCGAAAACCGTTGAAGCAGAAATTGGATACTTGACTCAACTGTCTTTGCTCCAAAGGAGCTACATGTAGTTCGGGTGATTTTGTGGATCGCCTGTTGCGCTCCGGAGAAAAACGATCCACGAAATCACACTAACTGACACTAACTCCTTGGAGTGCGGTGGCTTGGCACCGCTTTATTAAGGATTCAGTTCTAAGTACGCGGCGCCGAGACAAGGAGATGTAGCTGAATGAGTTTTCGATGTAACAAAGCGGCGCCGGGCCGCCGCACTCCAAGGAGTTGATAGCTTCGATGAGTGGGAAGAAATCGTGACTCTGAAGCGTCTTACTTAAAAGCACGAAGGACTTAAGCGCTAAGGGGGACGACCGTGAGTTCTGTCTTCAAAATACCCGCAAGGATCATCGACCAGTTGCCTTTGTTACTTGCCGTTTCCTCTATCTCATTCTTCATCTCCTGCCCTTCCCTTACCTCTAGTTCGCAAACCACCAGTGCAACGACAACCCAACAGTCCTTGTTCACCAATTCTCCAGGTTCGCCACTTTCCGTTCCTGGCGGACCCAGTAACATTTCAATTGGCGACATGAACAGCGATGGCAAGCTCGACCTCGTCGTGAGCTGTGGGAGAACGCGTACTGTTCTCGTGTTGCCAGGTAAAGGTGATGGCCAATTTGGAGCGCCACTAAGCAGTACAACTCTGCCGAACAGTCCAGGTGAAATGGCACTTGGCGATTTAAACGGCGATGGCAAACTCGACGTTGCTGTTGCTTCCCATGACAGTTATGGAGTGATGCTATTAATAGGAGACGGCAAGGGCGGCCTGGCCTTAGCTCCGACTTCTCCGATCGTGATGAAGTTGGGCCAACATCCTCATACACATGGCCTCGCAGTCGCTGATATCAATCGAGACAATAAACTCGACCTGATCACTTGCAATAGTTCCGATAACGACATCTCAGTCGCCCTGGGTGCTGGGCACGGCAATTTTACTCGTGCGCCTCAGTCCTATCCCGTTGGTCCAAGCCCTTATCCTTTTGGTGTCGGCGACGTGAATAATGATGGTTGGTTGGATATCGTTGCGACAGCCACTGCAACTGGACCATTACGACGACAACAACTTCCCTTTAGTCGTGCGTTAACGTTGCTGTTATCCGACGGCAAGGGCGGTTTCAAAACACATCAACTTCCAATCCGCACCGGCGAGCCATGGTTTGCTGCCATCGGTGATTTCAACGGTGATGGCAAAGCGGATATTGTCGCAACTCACCACGAACAAAGTGCAATGACGCTGATGATCGGTGATGGTCGTGGAGGATTTACGGAAGCGCCTTCGTCTCCATTCAACTTCGGAGTTTCTCTTTTTCATTTAATCGTCACGGACGTGAATCGTGATGACAAGATGGATGTTGTGGCGGTAAGTGGTGACAGCGTACTTGTGCTGCTGGGAGACGGACGTGGCGGTCTTACGTCAACTGCTTCAATACCAGTTGGACGAGGGGCATGGCGAATCGCTGCAGCCGATCTTAACGCAGACGGCAGGATTGATGTCGTTACGAGTAATGCGGAGAGTAACAGCGTTAGTGTGCTGCTTGGGAAGTGAATCCGTTGACCTGCCAATTGTAGGGGCGGCCCTCCGTGGCAGCCCCTCCGTGACCAACAACAATGATTCGACGAAGGGGGTGGCCACAGAGGGGCCACCCCTACACATGCGTCGATGGAAGTGTCACCTTAATGTTTGCGTCACATACGGTTTCCCTGCTTTAATACTTCGCCAACGTCGCACAGAATTCAGAACTCCAGGTAAGCCGAACATGCCCCTGAAATTCGCCCTTTCACTGGTTCTCTTACTCACCTTCATTTCATGTTCAAAATTGGACACCGCTACGAGTGGAAAGCCGAGAAGCACTCCAGTGCAAGTCGGCGAAACAGCCCCTGATTTCACTCTTGAGGATCAAAACGGAAAGAAGGTGACACTCTCTGCCGTACGCGTAAATGCACCAACGGTTCTCGCTTTTTACCGAGGAAACTGGTGACCCTATTGTGCTCGGCAGTTAGCCGAGTTACGCACACTTCGAAATCCCAACGAATCCCTGAACGTGTTCGCCATAAGTGTTGACAGCCCCGCCGAAAGCACAGAATTCGCCGACAAGATTGCCGCTGATGGTAAAGGGAAAGTCGCCTATCAGATGCTGTCTGATCTAGGACACCAGGTGATCGATGCTTACGGTATTCGTGATCCGGACTATAACGGACAGAAGTTTGAAGGAATTCCGAAGCCGACAGTTTTTGTACTCGACAAAACTGGTCACGTGACCTGGAGTAAAGTGGAATTGAACTACAAAGAACGTCCCAGTAATCAGGACATCCGCACAGCAGTTGACGCTCTGGCGAAGTGATGCATAAGTACGTTGCCTCAGTCCTCATCTTCCCACAACGGTTTCGACGTCAATAACTCACTTGAGCAACGTGTTGTATCTAAAAATTACTAATCAGCACGACGTCACTGCTCACATTCCCACGACTGTAAGCTAATTGTTTGCCATCGCGAGACCAGGCAAACGCGAATATTCGATCGGATTTAAAACTCGTGGACTGTCTTGCTGCTTCGCCGCTGATAGGTTGCGTCCAGATATTGGAGACTCCTCCTACAGTGACCACGTAATTGACTGCGCGGCTGTCGTTGGTCCAAGCGATTGGTGGCCAGCTTGCGGAATCAGAGGGCATTCCCGAGATCTCAAACGTGTGAAATGGTTGTCCACCCTCGCTATTGAAAATTGCTAGTTTGATTCGGGAATTGACTTGTTCGTCGCGATAGAAACAGGCAATTGATCTGCCGTCCGCTGAACTTGCGGGTGACGTTGCATAAGCGTTGATAAGCTGTTGCGGCGCGCCTCCTTCGATCGAGACTCGCCAGATCGTCGGCTTACCGGCACCAGGCAACGTGTAAATTACCCATTTACCATCCGGAGTGCAGTAAGGAGTTGCTTCACCACTCCCGCTTGTAAGTTGTTTCGGATTACTTCCGTCAATGTCCACTCGCCAGATGTTTGGAGTTCCTGCTCGATCTGACGTGAAGACGATGTACCTATCATCCGCCGTTACCACCGGGTGATGATTGTTTCTTGAGTTGGATGTAACTTGACGCTTATTGCTGCCATCCCCTTTCATGATCCAAAGGTCCATCTCACCGTTGGCCTGCGATGAGTAGACGATTTGTCCATCCCTTGTCCACGCAAGCCCATCGCGTCCATCAACCCTGGCTGTTCCGACAGTGAGTTGTGTCGCTTGAGCAGAATCACCACTATTCGACACCCAGATATTGCCAGTTGTTTCAGTTTGCAATGTGACTAGTCGGCGGGAATCACCAGTGACGCTGATGCCATTGTAGTTGTTCAGGTCGTTCGTAACGCGATGTGCTTCGCCCCGCGGATATGAAACGTACCAGAGTTGTTTAGAGTCCATCCCTCCTGACTCCTGATCAGACGCTGCAAAAATCAACCCTTTACTTTCGGGGACGTATGTGATGTCGCCCATAGATAGCCACGTCTGCTGGCTAATCTGTTTTTCGCTCCCGCCCCCAACTGGCAACTCGACTAAATAAGAGTTGTAGGTCGGCACAAAACTACCTGCGGCAGCGACTAGTTTGGTCTGGTCAGGCAACCAGCAGATCGAGTGAAAGAAGTTTGGTAGTTTTCGACTCGCGATTTTACGCTCCGCTCCACCACTTGTGTTTGCGATAAAGACGGCATCTTCTCCAACATCAGGCAGATTTCTAATGAATGCAACTTGCTGCCCATCTGGAGATAGAGACACTGAGCGGGTGACGTTCGATATTAATTTTCGCGCGTTCCCACCTAATGCAGGTATGACATAAAGATTTGAAGACGAGCCATTTTGTTCGCTGGCTATGTAATAAATGAAATCACCATCAGTCGAGAACGTTAAGTCGGCATAATGGAGATCGGATGGTGGTACGATTTGTACGTCGCTGTTCGTATTTACCTGTCGCACTCTAAGACTCTGCTGGCCATTTTCGCTTGCGACGTGAACGATGTACTTGCCGTCAGGTGAAATCGCTGCGGAGTCAGCGGTTCCAGTAGTGGTCAAACGCGTTATCCTCATGTTGGAGCGCGCTTGAGACGAGCTTGTGATGAACCACTGGTAAATAACAATTGAGGCGTAGGCAACAGCAAACAAAGCGAGCAAACCAAGTACGACTTTGGTTAACGTTGGCCATCGGAGTGTCTTGGTGGAACTTGTGGCTTGCACAGGGGTAATGGTCCCCGTCACAAGTTTCGACTGTATCTGTGCGTCTGGCAGATTATTTTGAAGTGACGCACTCGCACTACCTGAGGCGGGTTGAACAGAGCGCTCGATTTCCGCACTTAACTCAAGCTCGCGTCTCAGGTTTTTCAAATCGAGTCCAACCTCTTTGGCCAGCTGGTAACGCTCGTTGGGATCTTTACGCAACGCTTTTCGTATGATGCGCTGCAATTCATCTGGAATCGTTGGCGTGTAACGTTGTAAAGGTACAGGCTCAGCCCTTAGGATTGATGCCACAACATCACTAGTCGTAGCTCCTTCAAATGGGACACGGCCCGCAACCATTTCATAAAGGATTACACCTACGCTCCAAATGTCAGTGCGGTGATCCAGTTCAAGACCTCGAGTCTGTTCGGGCGACATGTAGTGAGCTGTGCCCATGACTTTGCCCGGATCAGTTTTGACGACTTGTAAGGTTGCGGCTTCAGGATCACTGGTGAGGCCTTTGTATTCGCTCAGTTTGGCTAGACCGAAATCGAGAACTTTTACGAAGCCGTCGTGACGAATCATGACGTTGTCGGGCTTGATGTCACGGTGAATGATGCCGGCGACATGAGCAGCTGAGAGCGCCGCAGCCATCTGAGTTCCCCAGTCGAGGATTTTATCGAGTTCAATAAATCCTTTATCAAGCTCCTGCCGTAGCGAAAGTCCTTCTATATACTCAGTGGCAATAAAATGGGTGTTGTCGTCCTGTCCGATTTCGTAAATGGTGAAGATGTTTGGGTGATTCAATGCAGATGCGGCAAACGCTTCCTGCTTAAATCTTTTCAGCCGGTCATCATCGCGGGTGAACTCCGGTGGCAAAATCTTCAATGCGACCGAACGCCGCAACTGCATATCTTGCGCTAAGTAGACCTCTCCCATTCCTCCCACTCCGAGTAGAGAACGGATTTCATAACGACCGAGGCGACTACCTGCAAGTACGTGCATGGCTACGGGTTCATCAATTAATGAACATTAGTGATGATGAGGACAGGTCAAAACGTAATGCTGCGAAGGGGTATGTTGCTGCTCAGCCACGGTTTCAGTCTGGTGCTCACCGGCTTGTTCAGGGGAACGACGATGTTGCTAGGACGCGGTTATGCTAACCGGAAGTAGTGATTTGATCCAGAGTTTTCGGAGTGCTTTGCTGCAGTCATTTCAACTTGGGCCAAGCTTGTCGTCCAACCGCCACCCCGACCGTCGTGCTCAGCGCCTGTTTCTGAGGTTCTTCGCCAACACCTTCGGTGTAGTGGCGAGATCAAACCCCGGGTCAACGCAGGGTGGGCGCTGGCGCGCCCACCCTGGGCTGGAATTCGCGAACACCGTCGGCGTAAAGAGTCTTCGTTACTTCTCCAAACTCACTTCGACTGGCACTCCGCGAGTCACTGAGTCGAACACTGGCGAGAAGGTTGGGCCAAGACGTAACAGCTCTTCCAGCTGTTCATCGGGGACATCTGCTTTGATCCGAAACTTCATCCGAATGTTTTTGTAACCCTTGCGAATATTCTCGTCCAAACCAAGGAAACCGTGCAGGTCGATGTCTCCTTCAACTTTCGATTCAACCTCCTGAAGCTGAATCCCCTTCGCGGCGGCGTGATAGACGATCGCAGATGTGACGCACGACACGAGTGCATGCAGCAAGTATTCAACGGGGCTTGGTGATGTGCCTTCACCCAGCAAAATCTCTGGCTCGTTTGCGTCAAGGACAAACGGCTCGTGTTCATGTTCCTGTTGCGTTCCATAGAAGTTCTTGATTGTTGAGCGATTCAGCCCGGCATTGATCCATCGATTCTCTAAACGAAACTTGAAATCTGCCAATCCAGGCACTTTCTTGATCGCGCCAATCGTCTCAAATAACCGTTCCACTTCTAGTCCATTTACTTTCGTGCTGATTGCTACTTCTTGCATTGTCTTTCTCCTCTCCTTAATCCAAATCAGCGAACGAAGTGGTGTAGTGCAGTAGGTGTGCCGTTGAAATTTGTCGGATGTTGATGGATCTGCTTAGCGAGATTTCGTGAGTGACGAGATATCGTGACGAGAATTCGCGAGAGGAGTTATCCGCAGATTACACAGATCTGGATTTCTTAATACCAAGTGCGGTCATGCGTGAGCTGAGCGTCGACGGTTTCATCGCGAGAAGTTTGGCAGCGCCGTTATCGCCTGCAACTTTCCAATCACATGCGTTCAATGCCGCAAGAATGTTTTTCTTCTCCAGCTCTTCAAGTTCACTAACCGTAAGTACTCTTTCCACTCTTTCACCGATCGCTGGCGAGATTCTCCCCAGAACAGGCAGAGCTCTGTCGAGATTGGGCCAACCATCGCGCGAAACGATCACCGAGCGCTCAATCACGTTCTGCAGTTCGCGCACATTCCCAGGCCAGTCGTAAGCATTCAAAAGCGCGATCGAGTCGTTGTTAAATCCCGCCATCGTGCGACCAAGCTTTTGTAGTGATCTTTCTAAGAAAGTAGTCGCTAACAGCGTTATGTCTTGCTGTCGCTCTCGCAATGGTGGGACCGTAACAGGAAACACATTCAACCGATAGTAAAGATCTTCGCGAAACTGAC